>JBIIDQ010000004.1:0-19218 GCA_044238295.1 Vulcanococcus sp. | reverse complement strand
CCTTCGGCGTTACCCCCACCGGCCATGCCGGCCTGGGGGCCAAGGTGTCGGTGGGGCCGGACTGGTTCGAGATCGGACCGACCCCCGGTAGCGGCGGCGGCCAGGCTGGGCTGGATCGCTTCAACGCCGGCGAGCCGATTGTGTGGATCGACTCCCTCTCCGCTCTGCATGCCGGTGTGAAGGCCAGCCAGGGTTCGTTCTCGCTGCCCTTCGACGGCTGGCTGATTCAGAACGGGGAGCCCCGTTCAATCGAAGCCGCCACCGTGGCTGGTGATATCCGCCAGGTGCTCAAGGCAATCGTGGGCTTTGAAGGGGAAGCGAAGGTCACCCCCGATGGCCTCTGCCCGATGGTCTGGGTGGAGGGCCTGTCGGTAACCGGCGAGGCCTGAAGCAACCCTCATGAAGATCCTGTTCTGGGGCACGCCGGCCTACGCCGTGCCCAGCCTGGATGCACTGGTGGCGGCGGGCCATGAATTGGTAGGGGTTGTGAGCCAACCCGATCGCCGCCGCGGACGCGGTAAAGCATTGGTGCCCTCTGCGGTGAAGGCCAGGGCGCTGGAGCTGGAACTACCGGTGTTCACACCGGAGCGCATCCGCCGGGAGCCGCAATGTCAACAACAGCTCGCCGAGCTGGGCGCCGATGTCTACGTGGTGGTGGCCTTCGGCCAGATCCTGCCGCCGGAGGTGCTGGCCCAGCCGCCTCTGGGGTGCTGGAACGGTCACGGCTCGCTGCTGCCGCGCTGGCGAGGAGCGGGCCCCATTCAGTGGAGCCTGCTGGAGGGCGACGCCCAGACCGGCGTAGGGATCATGGCGATGGAGGAGGGACTGGATACCGGCCCTGTGCTGCTGGAGGAAGCAATCCCAATCGGTCTTTCGGACAACGCACAGCACCTAGCGGCCAGGTTGGCTGCACTGTCTGGCGCACTCCTGGTGAAGGCAATGCCATTGATCGAGGCTGTAGGCCCTGGGCCTGAAGCGGAGCGGCTGAAGCGGCTGGGGGTACGCCACCAGAGTGAGGAGGGCATGACCTACGCGCGCATGCTCAGCAAAGACGACTTCCAGATCGACTGGAACCAGTCCGCCCTGGCGATCCACCGGCGGGTCATGGGGCTCTACCCAAGCGCCAGCAGCAGCTGGCATGGCAAGCGGATCAAACTGCTGGCCACCGAACCGCTGGTGCAAAGGCTGGCCAGCGAGCTGAGTGAGGAGGCCGCAGAACTGGCGCAGCGCTGGGGCCTGGCTCCAGGCGCAACGAGCAATCCAAACGCCGTTGCCCCTGGAACGGTGCTGGATGTGGTGAGCGGCGTGGGACTGGTGGTGGCCACCAGCGGCTGCCCTGTGCTGCTGAAAGCAGCCCAGCTGGAAGGCAAAAGTGCGGCTAGTGGCGGGCAGCTTCTGCAGCAATTGCAGGCCCAACCAGACGATCAGCTCGGCCAGCAGAGCTAATCCTCAGGCGATCAACAGTTGGTAGGCCTCGTTGATCCGCCGAAAAGCCTCAGCCTCCCCTCCCATATCGGGGTGGTGTTGCTTGACCAAACGCCGATGAGCCCGTTTGATCGCCTCGCGCGACGCCCCCCACTGCAATCCCAACTGGCAATAGGCCTGGTGGCGGCGTGGATCGGCGCCTGGTGGTGCTGCATCGGCGAAGCCATCTCCAGGTTCCGTGCGCTCCCTATGGGAGGAGCGCTGGTCGGTGCTGCGTTCATCCGTGCCGGTGCGGCGGCCGGTGCGGTGGCGTGAGCCCCGATGCTCCTGGCGCAGCTGCTGCCGAAGCAGATCCTGCACAACCCGCTGGGGTGCATCCGAGAGCCATTCGCGTGCACTGACCCCGTACAGGGCAAAGGCAGCCAACACCGCCAGGCGTTTCTTGGTGCGCGGGCCTGCCACCGCAGCCTGGAGATCCGTGCCGAGGCCTGGAGCGAGGCGATCCAGGCGTTGTTCCAGCGTGAGCTGGGGGTGAAAACTGAGCCGGTTCAACTCAGCGATCAGACCCTGAAGACCCGTGCGCTCATCACCGCCGCGCAACTGAGACCAGCCGTTCTGGCGAGCCAGCGCTTCACCCCAACGCTGCACCTGCTCGGCTGTAATCCACGTGGATGCCGAGGGGGCGCTGGGGTCGCGCTGCAACCGTTCCAGTTGGCGGCGCAGGCGCTCCACCTCACGGCGAAGTGCCTCGTTCTCAGCCAGCAGCCCATCGAGATTGCTGGTGACCTCTCGGGGCCTCCGAGGCGGCGCATTCCACTGACGCGGATCGAATCCCATCCCTTAGGCCAGGGCTCGACTCAGCGGGAGCGGGGCCTGGCGCTCTGCCCCTGACGACCGCGTGCACCGCCACCAGCACCGGCCCCGCGACCGCCGCCAGAGCGGCCACCGCCACGACCGCGACCACCACTGAGATCCAGCGGCGGAGCTGACAGCACCTTGGGCTCAAAACCAGCCACCTCCTGACGGGGGAGCTGGGTACCAATCAGTCGCTCGATCGCCCGCAGTAGCTCGTGCTCTTCGGCTGCCACCAACGACACGGCGTGGCCATTGCAACCGGCCCGACCGGTGCGACCGATCCGGTGCACATAGTCTTCGGCCTGATTGGGCAAATCCAGATTCACCACGTGAGGAAGCTGGTGGATATCAATGCCCCGCGCCGCGATATCCGTGGCCACCAACACCTGCACCTCACCGCTTTTGAAGCCGGAGAGGGCACGGGTGCGAGCGCCCTGGCTCTTATTGCCATGGATCGCCGCCGCAGTAATCCCCTCCTGGCAGAGGCGATCGGCAATGCGATTGGCGCCATGCTTCGTGCGGGAAAATACGAGCACCTGCTGCCAGTTTTTGCTGCGGATCAGGTGGCAGAGCAAATCGGGCTTGCGCGCCATGTCGCAGGGATGGAGCAGATGCTCCACCGTGGCGGCGGTCCGATTTTCAGGCGTGGCCTGCAGATGCACCGGGTTATGAAGCAGCCCGGTGGCCAGTTTTTTGATCGAGGCCTCGAAGGTGGCGGAAAACAGCAGGTTCTGTCGCTTGGGCGGAAGCAACGCAAGGATCTTCTGAATGTCGCGAATGAAGCCCATATCGAGCATCCGATCGGCTTCATCCAGCACCAGGATCTCCACCCGATTCAGCTTCACCGCGTTCTGCTGAGCCAGATCCATCAGGCGCCCTGGCGTGGCTACCAACACATCGGCACCACCGCGCAGACGCATCATCTGCGGATTGACTTTCACGCCACCGAACACCACATCGGAGCGCAGATCCAGATGGCGGGAGTAGGCGGCAACGTTGTCGGCCACCTGGGCCGCTAGCTCGCGCGTGGGCGTGAGCACCAAAGCCCGCACCACGTTGTTGCGTGCATGGGCGCCGTGACGCAACCGCTCGAGCATCGGCAGGGTGAACCCAGCGGTCTTACCGGTACCCGTCTGTGCAGCCGCCATCACATCCCTTCCCGCCAGCACCGCCGGGATGCATTGCGCCTGAATCGGTGATGGCTGGGTGTATCCCTTCTCCAGCACGGCCTGCACGATCGGCCGACCAAGGCCCAGAGCTGTGAATGGGGACGAGCTGAGATCCTCCTCAGTGAGCGCTGGCGCTTCGGGCGATGGAGTGTTGGCTGCGGAGGCGCCTGGAGTGATGCGCCTGATGCGCTGCCGTGACGTTCGCCCGGAGCGCTGCTCCTGACCCGGAGCTGGGTGAGTGGAGGAGGAGATAGGGCAAAGCTCTTTGATCCTCACCCTACGGGCGAGGCGGCGGACCCATTTCGGTGTAAAGCGCGCGGGCCTGATCGAGGGTGAGTTGCAGATCGGCGTCGCCAAGGTCTCGGGCTTCCGGCCAAGAGGCCTGCAACCAAGAGCGGAAGGCGCCGATGTCGTCGTTGAAAAACCCATCCTGTGCTGCCAGCACCCGGAATTTCAAAAACTCCAGCAAGCGCGCGCGCAGCCGTGCCGTCTGGATCAAGCAGCAGCGCCGTTGGTCCACCCACAGGCTGAACCGATCACCAGGTTCAACAGCTCCCAAAGGAGGGGCCAGGAGCTCCAATAGCCCTGGCGGCTGATGGTGAGCCTGCTTGGTTTCGGGATGGGGGTAATAAATCAGTGCCGCCACCGCCTTGGCGTTGGCCCCATGCGGTTGCAGCTGGCAATGCCAGAAGGAGAAGGTTTCCGGCGGATGACAATCGCTCCAGGCCAACCGCTCGACCCGGTGATCCGGATCCCGCAAACGCCATTCACCGGGAGAGAAATCCAGGTTGAGGGTGGCTGAGCGAAAGGGGCTTAGATCGATGCCATGGGCCGCGAACAAGGGCGCCTGTAGAGCAATCGTGCCGGCGGGATAGGGGCTGTCCACGGCGCTGCCGGAAGCCACACCGTGGCCCCGCACCAAACGGCCGATGAGAGCGTTCTGCTGCTCTAAAGCCGGCACACTCATGGCTCTGGCCATTGAAGGCTGAAGTGGGCGCAGCGCTCACAGGGCCCCTCGGGCAAAACGGCGCAGCGCAACAACGGGCTGCGGGCGTTGAACCGGCAGCTGGGATCGCCAATCACCCATCGGCCCTGCCACCAGCGAGCATCCGCGGGCTGCTTCTCCACCTTCACCTGCAGAGCGATGGCACTGAGCTCGTAGCGACCACCGCGCAGCTGATAGCGGTGATGGCGCTGCAGCACCAGAAAACTGCGCTCGTTGACCACCAACCAACGACCGGGATGGGGAATCTCATCGAGTTCAAGGCGCTCCAGCAGGCGATTGCTCCCGGCCTGGCGCAGTTCCACGTGCATACGCTTCAGGGCGTGATCTCGCCAGGATCAACAGAGGGATAACGGCTGGAGAAGCCCCAGAGAAACAACAACCCCACCAACAACAGCAACACCCACTCCGGTGGCACCAAGCTCGGCAGAGCCAGGCGCAAGAGCAGCCGAACGCCCACCAGTCCAACCGCCAAATAGCCCGCGGTTTCGAGGTGACGAAACACGCCCAACCAGCGGATGAACAGACCCGAGGTGAGCCGCAGTGCCACCACACCAATCACCCCGCCAGCCATCACCAACAACAGGTTGTCGCTCACGGCAACAGCGGCTGCAACGCTGTCGAGGGAAAAGGCCAGATCGGTGAGAGCGAGCGTGCCCACCACCGCCAGCAACCCCCGGTCGTGATGGGGAGAACCGGGATCTGGAGCGTGATCGGCAGAAGGACCATCGCCCGAGGCTGCCGAAGGGAACAGGTTGGTCGCGCAGAGCCACAGCAGGTAAGCGGAGGCCAGCAGTTGGAGCGGCCAGAAATCGAGCACCCAGCGGGCGACAGCGATCAACAGCAACCGAAACACCAATGCCAGACCCAAACCGAAGTTGAGGGCCTGGCTCTGTTGCTTGGGATCACGCAACTGACGAGAGATCGCCGCCAGCGCGATCGCGTTATCGGCGGAGAGAACCGCCTCCAGCGCCACCAACAACGGCAGCAGCAACAGCAGCTCTCCCCACTGATCCGCGGACTGGATCAGTGGGGAGAGAGAGGGAATCGACTCCGCTTCCATCGGACTGTGCAGAGGATTCCTGAAGAAGCCAGTGTAGAAACGCTGTTCACCCCATTCACGCCATGCAGCCCCCCCCGGTCCTGAAGGCGCGGCTTGTGCATGCCGAGCCCGGTCAACGGGTGGTGGAAGTGAGTGCCTGGCAGGGGGAGCACTGCCTAGGGCGTTGCCTGGGGGAAGCCGCCAGTGCGGAAGACGCCGAGGATCGGGCACAGCAACGACTTCTGGCGCGCCTCAGCAACGACCCTGGGTGGGAGCAGCTGCCCAACAGCCAGCCTCCAAACCTCCAAGCACCAAGCAATCCAGTGGCGGCTTCAGCGGTGATGCGCCATCCCGTGGTGCGGCCAGCTCCACCGCAGGAGGAAACCTCGGAAGCGCGCCACGAACCAGCCATGCCCGAGGTAGAAGCGGCCCAGGTGGATCTCTTTCAGGCTGCTCCCCAACCGGCTGTGGCCGATGCCGTTGAGCCACCTACCGATCCCGAGGATTGGAGCGACGAACTGGCTGAGCTGGATGTTCAGTTGCAGCGGATCGGCTGGGATCGCAGTGACGAAGGGGCGTATCTCCAGCGCGCCTTTGGCCATCCCAGCCGCAACCGCCTCACCGCCTACGCCGATCTGGTGACCTACCTGCGCTGCCTGCGCAACCTTCCATCAGGCGTTGACGCCAACAACGCGGCTGTGCCGCTGCGCCGCAAGGATCTCCTGGAGCAAAGCGATCAGCTGTTGCAATCGCTGCAGTGGGATGCGAATCAAGGCCGACAACTGCTGGAGCAACAATTTCAACTCAGCAGCCGACAACAGTTGAGCGATGATCAGCTACTTCAGTTCAACATGCTGTTAGAAGAGTCGCTGCTGCAAATCAGCGAGACACACTGATTCAGGACTCTCCAACCGTGTTGAACCGATCACTTGCAATGGGCGGCTAACAACTGAACTCCCAAATCGAGCCGTTCCTGATTGGCATAGGCCTCAGCTTCTAAGGAACGCTGGTAAGGAGTGATGTTGGCGTACAACGGCTCAGCCAAGTGGCGAGCCGTTGAAGCGTTGAGCTGGTTGCTCAAACCCAGCAACTGGGCTTGCTCGCCAAACCAAGTGCGACCTCTGCAGCTCTGCGCCACATGGATCGCTTCATGGTTCAGCACTTTTGCAAATTCACGGCTCCCCTTTGAGGGCACATCAGGCCGGATGCGAAGCACACGGTTCTGGGGATCCCATTCGCCAGCGGCGCCATGGAGGCGCGGTGGGCCAAGGGCCACCGTTACATCGGCGCGGCGCAGAGATTGCAGCAGCATCTGAACCGCGAACTGCTCCTGTTCAAAACGATGTGGGTCGCGGAGCATCTGCTTCACCTGCTCCAGCGTCAGTGGAGGCTCGCCTGAGCGTCGTTTGTAGACATAGCGCGAGCCCACCCCCGGGATCAGCTCCACCCTGGGAATCCAGCTGGCATCAGCAGCGCTGAGCTGAGCCATCAGGCCTGGTTGCTGCGCAGGGGTCAGCAAAAAGTCGTTCGGCCCAAGCGCCGGTGCCCGCTGCCGCTGGCGTGCCACAGCCGCCAGGCCCACTGCGAGCAGAGCCAACAGCAACACCAAGGTGATCGGCCTGCGTGCCATCACTCAATTCTGGCGAGGCCACTCAGGTGTTGAGCTTGCGAGGATGGGCCGCTGTGCCGATTGAGCTCCATGCCCCTCACCGCCCTGGTGCGCCAGCTGCAGCAGGCTCCGCTCACGGGCGAGGTGCTGCAGCGCAGCCAGCGGCCGGAGCGGCTGCGGTTGAGCGGTGCCGGTCGCGGGGCCAGGGCCCTGGTGAGCAGCGCCCTGGCGGCCGCGGCCGAGGCGCCCTTGCTGGTGCTGGTGCCCACCCTGGAGGAAGCGGGCCGCTGGGCGGCGCTGTTGGAGCTGATGGGCTGGAGCAGCGCTCAGCTCTATCCCACCAGCGAAGGCAGCCCCTATGAGCCCTTCGATCCCACCAGCGAGATCACCTGGGGCCAGCTGCAGGTGCTCAGCGAACTGCTGGATCTGCCCGGCGATGGCAATAGCAGGAAGACCGGCGGCCAGCGACTGGCGATCGTGGCCACCGAACGGGCCCTGCAGCCGCACCTCCCGCCACCGGTAGCCCTCAAGGCCCAATGCCTGAGCCTGCGCAAGGGCGACACGGTGGATCTCGAGCAGCTGGGCGAAACGCTGACTCGCCTGGGCTACGAGCGTGTGACTGCAATCGAGCAAGAGGGCAGCTGGAGCCGCCGCGGCGACATCGTTGATGTGTTCCCGGTATCCGCCGAGCTGCCGGTGCGCCTGGAATTTTTCGGGGAGGAGCTGGAGAAGCTGCGGGAATTCGATCCCGCTAGTCAGCGCTCCCTCGATCCGATTGAGGTGGTGCGCCTCACCCCCAGCGGCTACGGCCCGCTGATCGCAGCAGCGCTGCGTGAAGAGATGCCCGATGGGCTGGATCAGCTGCTGAACCCTGAAGCGCTCGAGCAACTGCTGGAAGGGGGAACACCCGAAGGCATGCGGCGGCTGATGGGCCTGGCATGGAGTGAACCGGCCTCGCTACTCAGCTATCTCCCCGCCAACACCCTGATTGCCGTGGATGAACGGCGCCATTGCCTGGCCCACGGCCAGCAGTGGTTCGATCACGCCAGCGACCACCACAGCGAAGTGAGCGCCGAGCTGGGCGTGGAGCTGCCGGCGGTGCTGCACCGGCCGCCTGAGCAAGCCCTTGCCACCACCGAGGCCTTCGCAGGTTTCGACCTCGCGGAGCTGCATGAAAGCGACAGCCATGCCAACAGCTTCGATCTGGCCAGCCGGCCCGTGCCGGCCTACCCCAATCAATTCGGCAAGCTCGCCGAATTGATCAAGGGCTTCCAGCGCGATAAGGCCAAGGTGTGGCTGCTCTCAGCCCAGCCCACCCGGGCCGTGGCGTTGCTGGAGGAGCACGACTGCATCAGCCGCTTCGTGCCGAACCCGGGCGATGTCGCCTCGATCGAGCGGCTGATCGAGCAGAACACCCCCGTCGCCCTCAAAACCAAGGGCACCGCTGAGCTGGAGGGCCTTCAGCTGCCGGCCTGGAAGCTGGCGCTGATCACCGACCGGGAATTCTTCGGCCAGCAATCGCTCACGGCCACGGGCTACGTGCGCCGCCGCCGTAAGGCAGCCAGCCGCACCGTGGATCCCAACAAGATGCGCCCCGGCGATTTCGTGGTGCACCGCAACCACGGCATCGGCAAGTTTCTCAAGCTCGAGAAGCTGGCGATCAGCGGTGAATCGCGCGACTACCTGGTGGTGCAGTACGCCGATGGCCTGCTGCGGGTGGCCGCCGATCAGCTGGGCAGCCTCGGCCGCTACCGGGCCACCACCGAGCAGCCGCCCGATCTCAACCGCATGGGCGGAACCGCCTGGAGCAAGGCCAAGGAGCGGGCGCGCAAAGCCGTGCGGAAGGTGGCGCTCGATCTGGTGAAGCTCTACGCCGAGCGCCACCAGGCCGCGGGCTTCTGCTTCCCCGCCGATGGCCCCTGGCAAAGCGAACTGGAGGAGTCGTTCCCCTACGAACCCACGCCGGATCAGATCAAGGCGATCGCGGATGTGAAGCGCGATATGGAAAAACCCCAGCCCATGGACCGGCTGGTGTGCGGCGATGTGGGCTTCGGCAAAACCGAAGTAGCGATCCGCGCCATCTTCAAGGCGGTGACGGCCGGAAAACAGGTGGCGATGCTGGCGCCCACCACGGTGTTAGCGCAGCAGCACTGGCGCTCTCTCTCGGAGCGCTTTGCGCCGTACCCGATCAAGGTGAGCCTGCTCAATCGCTTCCGTACCGCCGGCGAACGCAAGGCGATCCAGGAGGGCCTGGTGGAAGGCACCGTGGATGTGGTGGTGGGTACTCACCAACTGCTCGGCAAGAGCACAACGTTCAAAGAGCTGGGCCTGCTGGTGGTGGATGAGGAGCAGCGCTTCGGCGTGAACCAGAAGGAAAAGATCAAGGCCCTGCGCAAAGACGTCGACGTGCTCACGCTCTCGGCAACGCCAATCCCGCGCACCCTCTACATGAGCCTCTCGGGGGTGCGCGAGATGAGCCTGATCACCACGCCGCCGCCGCTGCGCCGTCCGATCAAAACCCACCTCGCCGCCCTGGATGAAGAAGCGGTGCGTAGCGCCATCCGCCAGGAGCTCGATCGCGGCGGCCAGATCTTTTATGTGGTGCCGCGGGTAGAGGGAATCGATGAGGTGGCCGAGCGGCTGCGGCTGATGATCCCGGGCCTGCGGCTGCTGGTGGCCCACGGCCAGATGGCCGAGGGCGAGCTGGAGAGCGCGATGGTGGCCTTCAACGCCGGCGAAGCCGATCTGATGCTCTGCACCACGATCGTGGAGAGCGGCCTCGACATCCCTCGCGTCAACACGATCCTGATCGAGGACGCCCAAAAGTTCGGCTTAGCCCAGCTCTATCAGCTACGCGGCCGCGTAGGCCGCAGCGGCATCCAGGCCCATGCCTGGCTGTTCTATCCCGGTGATGCCTCCCTGAGCGAGGCGGCGCGGCAACGGCTGCGGGCCATCCAAGAGTTCGCCCAACTGGGCAGCGGTTACCAGCTCGCCATGCGCGACATGGAGATCCGCGGCGTGGGCAACCTGCTGGGGGTGGAGCAGAGCGGCCAGATGGAAACCATCGGCTTCGACCTTTACATGGAGATGCTCCAGGAATCCCTCGCCGAGATCCAGGGCCAAGACATCCCAGCTGTAGACGACACCCAGATCGATCTGCCGATCACCGCCTTTATCCCCGGCGACTGGATCGCCGACAACGACGAGAAGATGGCGGCCTACCGCGCCGCGGCCGACTGCAGCAGCCCAGACGCCCTGCTGCAGCTGGCCACCGACTGGGTGGATCGCTATGGCGCCATCCCAGCGCCGGTGATCTCCCTGCTGCAACTGATGGAGCTGAAGCTGCTGGCCAAGCGCTGCGGCTTCTCGCGCATCAAACCGGAGAAACCCAACATCGCGCTGGAGACGCCGATGGAAGAGCCCGCGTTCCGGCTGCTGCGCCAGGGGCTTCCCCAACACCTGCATGGGCGGCTGGTGTTTCAGGCCGGCTCCGGCACCACCTCCAAGGTGCTGGCCCGCGGCCTCGGGGTGCTGCCGATGGAGAAGCAGGTGGAGGAGCTGATGAATTGGCTCAAGCAAATGGCCGAGCAGATCCCCGGCTCCGATGGCCTCACCGATGCCCAGCGCGCCGAGCAGCTCAAGGCCAAAAACGAGGCTGTGCTGGCGGTATGAAGCCAAGCCAGCGCTAGGCCTGGCGCTGGATCACACCAGGCCTCTCATCCCCGCAAAAGTCCGTTACAGTTGTGAGAACTTCTGTTAAGGGCTCTCATGGGCGCTGGGCTTGGTGAGGTGATCGATCTGGGCACAGGCTTTGGTGGCGGTGGGCTCAGCCTGATCTCCTCTCTCGTTGGCCTAATCGCCCTGGGTGTCTATGCGTTGCTCCAAGGCGACACCGGCAATGACGATGACGACTCGACCCCCGGTGGCGGTTTGATGCAACCGGTGGGCGGCGCCGCCTGATATCAGCGTCCTGATCCGGTTCCGCTAAGCGCCGCCGGCACATTGGCGCTCGAAGGGTTGTACAGGCGTGCCTTTGTCACACCTGCGCTGTTCTTCACCTGCTTCAAAAGAGTGGATTCAGCCGCTCGGTATTGGCTGTCTTTACTTGTGCCCAGATCCTCGAGCCGCAGCTTTTGGGCTTCAGCGGGAGTGAGCTTGGAGCGAACATCCGGATCAATGCCTTGCTTGTGAATGTCACGGCCATTGGGAGTGAGGTATTTCGCGATGGTTACGGTCATGCCGGATCCATCCGACAGCCCACGCACCGATTGCACCAAACCCTTACCGAAGGTCTTCTCGCCAACCACCACAGCACGATGGTTGTCTTGAAGAGCGCCGGAGAGAATTTCGCTAGCACTGGCGGAGCCTTCATTCACCAGCACCACTAGGGGACGCTGTGTCAGGGCACGGCCGTTGGCACGCTTCGTGTCCTGAATACCGTCGCGGGTTTTGGTGGACACGATCACACCCTCATCCAGCCACTGGCGAGCAATGGCGATGCTGGCCATCAACAATCCACCGGGATTGCTGCGCAGGTCGAGCACATACCCCTGAACGTTTTGGGCCTCGAGTTTCTTCAGCGCTTCCGCCATGTCCTGGGCGGCATTGGCGTTGAACTGTTTCAGGCGGATGTATCCAATCTTAGTGCCGTCAGCACTGGTGTTCACCTGGCTGTCCACCGCATGCAGCTCAATGCGAGCTCGCACCAGAGGAGCTTCCACCAGCTTGCCGTCGCGGCGCAGTTGCAGGTTCACCGTGGTACCGGCCTGTCCACGGATCAGCTTCACGGCGTCTTCCGTCGACATCCCCTTGGTGCTCTTGCCGTCAATCGAGACGATCACGTCTTTCGGCATCACACCAGCCCGTGAAGCGGGAGAGCCTTCGATCGGGCTCACCACCACCAGCTCCTTGGTGTCCTTATCCAGGCTCAGCTGGATACCCACCCCCGAGAGTTCCCCGGAGGTGTCGATCTGCATCTCCTTGAACTCACGCGGATCGAGAAACCGCGTGTAGGGATCATCCAAGCTGGCGAGCATGCCACGGATCGCCTCATAGCTTTCTTTGGTGCTCCCATAGCTTTTCGCCAAAATTTGGCGACGCAACGTGCGCCACTTGTCCGGCGTGTATTTGCCGTTGATATCGAGATAGTCGCGGAAGACGATCTGCCAGGTCTGGTCGATCACCTCCTTGGGGCTTTCGCTGATCAGGGAAGCCGCACTGGGGGCCAGCAAAGGAGGTAAGGCAATAGCGCTGACAGCACCGACCCCAACAAGCAGCAACAACCTGGATCCAGTCAACGCACCACGACGATCCTCACGGCTGCCCATACAGCGAGCTCCTGAGCTCTTCCAGTGATCTCAAACTAGCCCCTGAAACAGGACTCAGGGAGGAGTGAAAACCGCAGAAACGCTCAGGGATCCACCCAGCGGCCGTCGTCCTTGATCAGAGCGATCAGGGCTTCCACACCTTCGGCTTCGGGCACGCGACGGATCTCCTCTCGACCGCGGTAGAGGGAAATCACACCCGGGGTCTTACCCACGTAGCCGTAGTCAGCATCCGCCATCTCCCCTGGGCCATTCACGATGCAGCCCATCACGGCGATATCGAGACCCGTGAGGTGTGCGGTGGCACTGCGCACCTTGTGCAAGACCTCTTCCAGGTTGAACAGCGTGCGGCCGCAACTGGGGCAGCTCACATACTCCACCATCGTTTTGCGCAGCCCCAACGCCTGGAGGATGGCGTAGCAAACCGGGATTTCCTTCTCTGGTGCCTCCGTGAGGGAGACACGAATGGTGTCGCCCAGGCCTTCGCTGAGCAGGGTGGCGATACCAGCGGTGCTCTTGATCCGGCCATAGTCGCCGTCACCGGCTTCGGTGACGCCGAGATGGAGCGGATAGTGGAACCCCTCCGCATCCATGCGGTCGGCCATCATCCGGTAGGCAGCCAGCATCACCGGCGCCCGCGACGCCTTCATCGAAATCACGATGTTGTGGAAGTCGAGCCGGTCGCAGATCCGAATGAACTCCAGGGCGCTCTCCACCATCCCCAGGGGTGTATCGCCATAGCGGAACAACATCCGCTCCGCCAAAGAGCCGTGATTCACGCCGATGCGCAGCGCCTTGTCCTGCTCTTTGAGCAGCTTCACCAGCGGTTCAAAGGTTTCGGTGATGCGATCACCGATCGCCGCAATCTCGGCATCAGAAAACTCGGTGCGGTTCGGGTCCGGCTTGTCGAACACGAACAAGCCTGGATTGATCCGCACCTTGTCAACGTGCTGCGCCACCTCCAGGGCAATCTTCATGCCGTTGTGGTGCACATCAGCCACCAGCGGCACGGGCTTGTAGGTGCTTTCCAGGCGCTGACGAATTTCACCCATCGCCTTGGCATGGGCCAGCGATGGCACCGTGACCCTCACGATCTCGCAGCCCGCCTCGTGAAGGCGGCGAATGCCGGCCGTCGCGCCCTCGATATCGAGAGTGTCCTCGTTGATCATCGACTGCACCACCACCGGGTGGTCGCTACCCATCCAGAGATCACCAACGCGCACGCTGCGGGTCTTGCGACGCCGGATCACCGTGTCGTAGCGGGGGTTCAGCGCGTCCTCGGTTGCCGGAGCAGAGGCCAGGGAAGCTGTCATGGCAGCGGCGAGGGCAGAGGCCGAAAGATGTGGCGCAAGCCTGTCACAGCGGAGCGTTCAATTGGGCCAAGCGGCGCTGCACATCCTGCAGGTCATGCCAGGTGAGCCACTTCGGGGAGCCGCGCTCCTTCGATGCGTTGCGCAACAGATAGGAGGGATGAAAGATCGGCATCAGCCAACGGCCTTCGAGGCTGGAGCCCTCGCCGCGGCGCCACTGACCGCGCAATTTGGTGATGCCGCCCTTGATGCCCAGCAGACCCTCAACAGCGGTTGACCCGGCCAACAGGATCACGGCTGGATCGACCAGCTGAATCTGCTGGTCAAGCCAAGGCCTACAGGCCGCCATCTCCAGAGCTGTGGGTTTGCGGTTGTCCGGCGGTCGGCATTTGACGATGTTGCAGACGTAGGCATCGCGGTTGCTGTCGATCCCCACGCTCTCCAGCATCCGATCCAGCAGCTGTCCGGAGCGCCCCACGAACGGCTTGCCCTGCTCATCTTCCTGAGCACCAGGACCTTCACCGATCACCATCAGCGGAGACCTGGGGTTGCCGCGGCTCACCACCACCTGCAGGCGAGTGGCACCTAGAGCACAACGCCTGCAACCATCACAGGCCTCGGCGACCCGCGCCAATTCCAGATCCAGATCGGGCGCCGTGGCGCTGGGGGTGGAAGGAAGCAACGTCATGGCGGCGACTTTATGAATCGCGAACCAGCAACAGAAGGCCATTGCCCTCAGGATCCAACAGCCAAACCTCTGAACCGAATGCTTCCTGGCGTGGCCGATCGAGCGGCTGGGCGCCCAAGGCGATGGCCTGCTCCATCCAGGCCTCCAGCACTGCTGCATTGCCCTCGCGTCGCAAACACACCGCCAGACGGCCGCGCTGGCGCGGTTGGGGTCTGCTGCGGCTGGGTTCGTACACCTCGAGCCAGCCCGCCGCGGGCAAAGCCACCCTCCAGTGGCGGGTGCCAAGACCAGCCTGCAACGGCTGCTCCACCAAAGCCGCGTAGAAGCCGGCCAGGGCACGCGCATCATCGGCGGCCAGCACTAGCGCGGCTTCAGCGGGCGACATCAAGACGGAGTGAGAAACGGTGTGAGAAGAGGAAGTCGTCTGCCGGTGAAGGTCTGGCTGACAGAGCCACCACCACGGACTCACTGCCAAAGAGTGTGCACTGAACGAATCGAGGGATAGGGAATACGGCAGGATGACCCCACACCGGCAAAGCCTCACGGCGATGCTTTTTTATGTCGATGCGCCGATGCTGCGCCCGCCCTCTCAGCGCCCATTGACGCTGTCCGCCCGGGCCGAGGCTCTTCAGCCTTCCCTCACCCTGGCCATCGCCGCCAAAGCCAAGGCGCTGAAGGCCGAAGGCCAGGACATTTGCAGCCTCAGCGCCGGTGAACCCGACTTTGATACCCCGGCTTTCATCTGTGAGGCGGCCGCGGAAGCTTTGCGCAGCGGTCACACCCGGTACGGTCCAGCCGCCGGCGAACCGGCTCTGCGTGAGGCGATCGCCGCCAAACTAAGCCGTGAAAACCAAGTAGCCACCCGCACCGAGCAGGTGCTGGTGACCAATGGCGGCAAACAGGCGCTCTACAACCTTTTTCAGGTGTTGCTCGGCCCAGGCGATGAACTGCTGCTGCCGTCTCCCTATTGGTTGAGCTACCCGGAAATCGCACGGCTCGCCGGGGCTTCCGTACGGATGCTGCCAAGCGCTGCCGCCGATGGCTTCCGCCTAGACCCCGCCCAGCTCGAAGCGGCCATCAGCCCCGCCAGCAAGCTTCTGGTGCTCAACAGCCCCAGCAACCCCACCGGCATGGTGTTGAGCCGAGCTGAGCTCGAGGCGATTGCGGCCGTCCTACGCCGCCATCCCCATGTGGCGGTGGTCTGCGATGAGATTTACGAATTCCTGTTGGCCCCTGGGCACCAGCATCACAGTCTCGCGGCAGTGGCTCCGGATCTAGCTGATCGCATTTTCAGCGTGAACGGCTTTGCCAAGGGCTGGGCGATGACGGGCTGGCGCATCGGCTGGCTGGCTGGAAACAGCGAGGTGGTGAAAGCGGCGATCGCCTTGCAGAGCCAAAGCACCAGCAATGTGTGCAGCTTCGCCCAGTTCGGAGCCCTCGCGGCCATCGAAGGCTCCCGCGACTGCGTGCATGCCATGGCAGAGCAGTTCAATGAGCGCCGCCAGTTGCTCAGCGACGGGCTGCAGGCCATTCCAGGTCTGCAGCTCCTGCCACCAGAAGGGGCGTTTTACGCCTTCCCCAACGTGAGCAGCTCCGGCCTCGACTCCATGACCTTCTGCAATCGCCTCCTGGATGAGCAGGGCCTGGCCGTCGTGCCAGGTGTGGCCTTTGGGGATGACAGCTGCATCCGTTTGTCCTGCGCCGCAGCGAACGCCACCATCGAAGACGGTCTCGCCAGGCTGGAACGCTTCATCACCAGCCTCTAAAGCGGGCAGAAGCAGCGTTGCTGCAAGAGAATCGGGCCGCACCTCCGTAGCGGATCTGTTCGCAGCGCAGCATGTTCAATCATCTCTCCCGCGGCCGAGAACGTTCGGCCGCCGTGCTGGCCGGCCTATGCCTGGCCCTGGCTCCGGCGGCCCTCCCCACTGTTTTGCCGGCGCTGCAACCGCTACCGGCGGCCCAAGCCCAGCAGAACACCAAACCGGTGCTGCGCATCGGTGCCATTCCCGATCAGCAGCCGGAGAAGCTGAACCGGCTCTACGGGCTTGTGGCCAATGAGCTGAGCAAACAACTCGGGGTGAAGGTGCAGTACGTGCCCGTCACCAATTACGCCGCAGCGGTGAGCGCCTTCCGCACCGGGAATCTTGATCTGGTTTGGTTCGGTGGTCTGACAGGCGTGCAGGCCCGCCTGCAGAAGCCCGGCGCCAAAGTGCTCGCCCAGCGCGACATCGACGCCTCCTTCCACACGATCTTCATCGCCAATACCAGCAGCGGACTCAAGCCGGTCAACAACGTGCAGGGGCTGAGCCAGCTCAAGGGCAAACGCTTCACCTTCGGCTCCGAGAGCTCCACCTCCGGCCGCTTGATGCCGCAGTACTTCCTCGGCCAAGCCGGGGTGAAGCCGAATCAGTTCGCCGGCGGAGCCCCGGGCTTCAGCGGCAGCCATGACGCCACCATCGCCCTGGTGCAAAGCGGCGCTTACGAAGCTGGCGCCGTGAACGAGCAGGTGTGGCGCTCCAGCCTGCGCAGCGGCAAGGCCAATCGCTCCAAGGTGATCGCGATCTGGAAAACACCGGGCTATCCCGATTACCACTGGATCGCTCAGCCCGATCTCGACAAGCGCTTCGGTAAGGGTTTCACCAACCGAATCCAGCAGGCGATCCTGAGCTGGCGTCCGAGCGATCCGGAGCAGAAGCAGATCCTCAGCCTGTTCGGAGCTCAGCAGTTCACCGGTGCCAAGGCCAGTGCCTACAGCCGGATCGAACAGGTGGGTCGTCAGGTCGGCCAGATCCGCTAAGCGCGGGCGTCTAAGGCCAGCAGGCAGCAGAATCAAGGGGCGATCAATCGCCCCTTCCGATGACGCTGCTGCTGGATCTGGTGCTGGTGGTGGCCGGATTGCTGCTTTGGCAGCGCAGTTGCAGTGAGGGCGACGACGTGTGGGTGCTGTTCCTGCGCTCGCTGGCGGCCATCGATCTAGCCGTGATCGCCCTGGGCAATGGCGTGCTCTGGTTGGAGATCCCCTTGCTCGTTCTGGCCCTCACCTTGCCCTCGGTGAAGCGGATCGAAGGAGAGGAGAGCCGCTAATGAATCCCCGCGGGCCCGACATCATCGAGCTGATGCTCGTGGGGCTGATCCTGGCGCTGCTGGCCTTCCGCTTCAGCACGCTTTAGCCCGGGAGGCACAGTGGGAAGCCATGAGCAACCCCGGCCTCAACGCAAGCGCAAGCCAGTCCAGCCCACTGCTGGAGCTGCGCAACGTGACGGTGCCAGGCCGGCAGGTCCCCCGCCTGGAGGGCATCCATCTGCGGCTGGACGCCGGGGAGCGGGTGGCGCTGCTGGGGGCGAGCGGCGCCGGCAAAAGCACTCTGCTGGCGGTGGCGAATGGCCTGCTGCAACCCGCCCAGGGCGAGGTGGTTTGGAGCGGCGAACGGCGGGCACGCAGCGCCCGGGCCCGGCGCCGCCAGCAGGCCCGCATCGGCACCCTCTGGCAAGACCTGCGCCTGATCGAAGAGCTCAGCGTGCAGCAGAACCTCAACTGCGGCCGTCTAGCGAGCTGGGGCTGGCCGCGGGCGCTGCTCAACCTGCTGCTGCCTCTGGAAAGCGAGGCCTGCGCGCAGGCGCTGCGCCAGGTGGATCTCGACCCCCACCTGCTCAGCCAATCGGTGGGCATACTCTCAGGCGGCCAGCGGCAACGGGTGGCCATCGCCCGCTTATTGCGGCAGCAGCCCCAGCTGCTGCTGGCGGATGAACCGCTGGCCAGCCTTGATCCACGCCTGGCCCAGGAATTGCTGCAACTGCTCTTGGAGCAGGCCGCAGCACCGCGGGCGCTGCTACTCAGCCTGCACAGGCCCGATCTACTGCAGGGTTTCGATCGGGTGATCGGCCTGCGCCAGGGAAGGATCTGCTGGGACCGCTCCGTGGCGCAGCTGCAAACCTCAGACCTTGAGGCCCTCTACGCCGGCATCGCAGAACCCAGCCTCGCCCGATGAAACCCGCTGCGCCGCTGCTGCTGGTGTTGCCCGCGCTGGTGCTCGTTCCGCTGCTGGTGTTGCTGCCGGGGCTGGTGCATGGCGGCGGTTGGGATCTGATCGGCCAGTTTTTGCTGGCTGCGGTGCAGCCCTCCACCGATCCGGTGGTGCTTGAGTCTCTGCTGCGGGGCCTTGGGGTAACCGCGGGCATGGCCTTGCTCGGCTGGTGCGCCAGCCTGCTGATCGGCATCGCCGCAGGCCTGGCCAGTTCCCGCCTGCTCTGGCGCACCCTGATCGGCCACAGCTGGCCGGCGGAAGGCATCCGGCGCCTCCTGGCGATTCCGCGCTCGATCCATGAACTGATCTGGGGCCTACTGCTCCTGCAGGTGATTGGCCTGCAACCGGTGATCGCCGTGATCGCGATCGCCATTCCCTATGGAGCCCTGGTGGCGCGTGTGGTGAGTGATCTGCTCGACAGCCTTAACGAACGCAATCTGCAAGCCCTAGTGGCCGCCGGCACGGCCCCGCCCGCGGCGCTGCTCTCGGCGATGGGACCACCGCTGCTGCCGGGCTTGATCAGCTACGGCGGCTACCGGCTCGAATGCGCTTTGCGCAGCGCCACGCTGCTCGGGGTGTTTGGTCTGGGGGGCCTGGGCAATGAGCTGCTGCTCACCTTGCAATCGCTGCAGTTCCATGAACTGTGGAGTGGGCTCTGGCTGCTGCTGGCGGTGATGTTGAGCCTGGAAGCGGTGATCGGAGCCCTGCGGCGGCGCTGGGGCATGCCGGGCCGCTTCAGCCTTCGGGCGGCCGGTGTGGGGCGCCGAGG
>JBIIDQ010000120.1:0-5636 GCA_044238295.1 Vulcanococcus sp. | reverse complement strand
GCATCTGGCGGCCGGCAAGAGCCTGCAGCGTGATCGGTGCTGCCCATCAGCGCCAAAACAAACCCTGCCAAGACGCCAGCCTCGCCGTAACCCTCCAGTCGGGGAGCGACAGCCTGCAACTGATGGCGGTGGCCGATGGCCACGGCGGCAGCCGCTACCACCTCAGCCACCGGGGCAGCGCCCTGGCCTGCGCAGTGGCTCAACAGGTGGTGAGCGACCTGCTGGCGAACACGCCACTGGTCCAGACGGAGCGCTGGCGGCAACGACTGAGCAGCGACCTGCCGGTCCGCATTCAGGCCCAATGGCTACAAGCCATCGAAGCCGACTGGCAACAGCGCCCGGAGGCCAGCGAGCAACCGTTCTCCGCGCTGAGCTACGGCAGCACCGTGGGTTTAGCCCTGCTGGCACCGCGCTGGTGGGCCTGCACCGGCATCGGCGACTGGGATCTCGCTGGCGTGGATCACCAGGGCAACGCCTGGCTCAATAGCGAGGAAACGGAACACAGCGGCAGTGAGGCCACCGGCAGCCTCTGCCAACCACCGGAGCAGCAGCAGTGGCAGACCCGCGCCCAGCTGCAGCTGCTGGAGGTGAACAACAACCTGCGGGCCCTGGTGCTGAGCACCGATGGGGTGCGCAAATCCTGCGCCACCGATGCCGACTTCCTGGCCCTCTGCGCCGGGGTGGTGGATCTGGAGGACAACGCCGAGCTGGAACGGGGGCTGGCGCAAATCACGCGGGACGGCAGCGGTGATGACGTCTCGCTGGCGATCTGCTCCCTGTCGATCTGCCCTGAGGAGCGCCCCGCCCGCCCAGAGGGTGATCGGCGACACGCCGGCCGCATCGCCTTTCTGCTGGCGCTCAGCGGCCTACTGGGCCTCGGGAGCTGGCTCGCGCTGCGCCGCCCCTCTCCGCTGGAAGCCCAGGTACAGGAGCTCTGCCGCCAACCCGAGCAGATCCGCTCGAGCCTCACCCAACGCCGGGCCCAGTTCACTCAGTTGCTGGAACAGCCGCAAACCGCCGGGCTACTGCGCGAGCGCTTGGCCATCGATCCCCTGGGGGCCCTGATCGCCGCGAGCCATTCAGGACCGGTGGAGAGCTGCCCAAGGCTGCGCCAAGAGCTGGCGCAGCAATGGCAACTGGCCCGCTCACCCAACACGCCAACAAAGGGCAAGATGCCTGCACCTGCAACGCCTGGCGCTGCGCCTGTGAAGCCGTGAACGATTACGACCTCGGAGCGAACCTGCGCCGGCAGATCCTTGACGACATGGAGCGGGGACTGGCGAGCGATGGCCGCCGGCTGCAGGCCCTGGTGGGCGACTTCTGCGGCAATAGCCAGCTGGCCCTGCTGCCGGCCCTCAAATACCTGGTGATGACACCAGCCTTCAGCAGCGCGACGGCCCAGCAGCCACCCCTAGCTGCCGATCAACGGCTGCAGCTGCGGTTGCAGCAGGAGCTCAACCAGGTCTTCGCGGCCCCGATCTGCGAACGCATGGATGCGGTGCTGCGGGGCCTGCTCGGACTCAGCGAAACGAGCCGGAACCAACCAACGACTACCGCCGCCATATCGGAACCCACTGCCGCTCCGCTTCACGTTGAAGCACACGACGCCGTCTCAGAACCTGTGCAGGAGGGAGGTGGCAGCGGCGGTTTGGTGGCGGCGCTCAGCTTCATCGCCGGTGTGTTGGTGGTGGGCGTGGGCGGCGGCCTGGCCTGGCTGCTCCTTCAAACCAACCAACCAACAACCGGCCCCAGCAGCACTGGCTTCCCTGGACTCAACGGCACCCCCACAACACCCGAGCCACAGGCACCCAGCACGGACGCCCCACCAGCTCCAGAGCTCGGACTCGGGAGCACCGATGCAGCAACCGCCCAAGCGGTGAGCAGCGTGGAGCAGCTCTACAACGATCTCTCGATGGGCAACATGCAAGCGGCTCGCCAACGGTTCAGCGGCGAAGCAGCCGACCAGTTCGATCCTGCCTTCTTCCGTCAGTTTCAGCGGGTGAGCGTGGACAAACTCCAGGAAACGGGACGCAACGGTTCCATCGTGACCCTGGAGGGATTGGTGACCTTTGTGTACCCCGATGGCACCAGCCAGCGCGAATCCCGCCGCTTCACGGTCGACACCGCCACCAACCCCGCCCTGATCACCGGCAGCAGCTTCGGCCAGGTGATGCAGGGGCGGCAATAGAGCCGCACTTCAGCGCCATGAGAGCTGCTCTGACCCATAAAAAAGCTCCCGTGTGGGAGCTCTGAGGGACGATGTGTCGCGCTCGTGCGATCAGGCGGTACCGCAGAAGGTGACGTCGGGGAACTTGAGCTTGGCCTCTTCGAGGCTCTTGCCCTTGCCCTCTTCCTGCCAGTAGTTGATCACCTCGGTGGCCTTGTTGAGGATCTCAACGCGCTCGTTATCGGTGATCCAGCTCTTGCCCTCGAGTTCGGTCTTGAGGGTTTCCCAGGCATCCTCACGGGGCCAGAAGAAGTAGGAGGTGAGGGGGCTGGGGCCACCACCCACGATCTGGTCCACAGCCAAGGCCACGTTGTCGGGCAGCCAGAGAATCTTCACCAGGAAGCGACCCTCATCAGCTTTGGGCGTACGGCCGGAGGGAACGCCGTTCTCATCGATGGTGGCCGCAGCCAGCACAGCACTGGCACCACGCAGCACGGGACGGCCTTCGGTGGTGTCCTCAGGGGAAACCTCAGCGGCGGCTGTCGCCACGGCGCTTTCAGCGCTCTCTGTGCTCATGGTGTCCGTGCTCAAGGCTTAATCACAAACAACTAACCTACCAGCCGCTGTCGCCGCCTCCTGACACCGCGATCCCTGCTGCTGTTCGACATCGACGGCGTCATCAGAGACGTCAGCGGCAGCTACAGGCGAGCCATCGTGGAAACGGTGCATCACTACAGCGGTGTGCGGCCTGCACCGGCCGCCATTGATGCGCTGAAGGGAGAGGGCTGCTGGAACAACGACTGGGAGGCATCCCTGGAGCTGCTTCGGCGCGGCGGGCTGAACCAGCTGCCGGCCTTTGAAGCGCTGGTGGAGGTGTTCAACGGTTTTTATTTCGGCGGCGACCCCAACGGCGACCCCGGCCAGTGGCGGGGATTCATTGGTAGCGAACAGCTGCTGGTGGAGCCCCGCTTCTTCGATCAGCTCCGCAGTGCTGGCGTGGTTTGGGGGTTTGTGAGTGGCGCCGAACCGCCATCGGCTCGGTTCGTGCTCGAGCAACGCCTGGGGCTGCGACAGCCTCCCCTGATCGCCATGGGTGATGCCCCCGACAAACCAGACCCCACAGGCTTTCTGCGGCTGGCGGCGGAGCTGCTGGGAGAGCCGTTAGGGGCACAGCCTTCGGTCCCCGTGGCCTACCTGGGAGACACAGTGGCTGATGTGATCACCGTGAAGCGCGCCCGCCAGGAACAACCAGGCCAACCTTTCCTGAGCCTTGCTGTCGCCCCGCCACACCTGCACACCTCTGAAGCCAAGGAACGCCGCAGCCACTACGAGTCCCAACTGCGAGAGGCCGGCGCAGATGTGGTGATTCCGAGCACCACATCTGCGCTTGAAAGCCTCGAGCTTTTGTTGCGCTGAGCAGCCTCAGCGCTCCATCGCCGCCGGCGCTTTCAAGGCAGCGGCGGTGAGGTTCTCATGGCCGTGATCGGTCACGGCCACGTCATCTTCGATGCGGATGCCAATGCCCTTCCAGCGCTCCTCAATCGCCGGCTGACCCTCCGGCACGGGCAGGCGATCACTCACATAGAGGCCAGGCTCCACCGTGAGCACCATGCCGGGTTCGAGCGCCACGTGGTGCTCACCCAAGCGATAAGCGCCCACATCGTGCACATCGAGGCCGAGCCAATGCCCGGTGCGGTGCATGTACAGGTGGCGATAGGCGCCCTGCTCGATGATCCCGTCGGCGCTACCGGCGAGCAGTCCGAGCTCCAACAGACCCTCGACGAGCACGCGCACGGCCGTGGCATGCACCCCTTCAGCGGTCTGTCCCGGAGCCACAGCTGCAACGGCAGCTTCCTGGGCTGCCAGTACGAGCTCATAGAGGGCCCGCTGCTCAGCGCTGAAGCGGCCGTTGATGGGGAAGGTGCGGGTGATGTCGCCGTTGTAGTAGTCCGCGAGCGAACAGCCAGCGTCAATAAGCAGCAGATCGCCGTCGCGCAGGGGAGCGCTGTTGGCGGTGTAGTGCAGCACACAGGCGTTATCGCCCCCGGCCACGATCGAGTTGTAGGCAGGCCCGCGCGCTCCCTGTTCGAGGAAGTGCTGCTCGATCACCGCCTGCACCTGGCGCTCGATCAAGCCGGGTCGAGCCACTTGACGGGCCAGTTCATGGGCTTCAGCCGAGATGCGGGCAGCGTCCCGCATGCGCACCAGCTCCTCACGCGTCTTGCGCAGACGCAGCTGATGCAGCAGCGGGCAGGGAGCCACCAGTCCCAGGGCCGCGACACCACTGCGGGGAGAACGGTCCAACTGCCCCGCCCAGGCCTGCAGCACCAAAGGCTCAACGTCGGGATGTTTGCCCACCCGGAAGGCGATGCCCTCGGCCCCACTCAGATACTCCGGCAGCCGCTGCGCCAGCTCCGAGCGGGGGTGGGCCAGATCAGCCCCAAACTGCTGCACCGCGCCTTCACAGCCCCAACGGAAGCCGTTCCACACCTCGGCGCTGGGCTCCTTGGGCTGCACAAACAGCACAAAACGCTCACCCTCGGGCCGGTGCGGCAGAAACAGCGCCACGGCATCGGGTTCATCGAAGCCGGTGAGATACCAGAAGTCGCTGTTCTGGCGGAAGGGCCACTCACAGTCGGCGTGGTGAACCGCCAGCGGCGCCGCTGGGATCACAGCCGCTGCACCGCCCAGGGCTTGAAAGAAGCGGGTGCGACGCTCTGCGAACACGGCTGGGCTGGTCAGCATGGGGGCGAGCGGGGCTGAGCGCGACGATGGCACAACCGCTTCAATGCATGGCGTTGCCGCCGCCGCCTTTGCGCCAACCCTCCACTGCCGAGCGTTGCGAGCTGCTGCTGGGCGAGTGGCGCAGTGGGCTGCGGCTGAGCGATCGCGAGCGCAGTGCGCTGGCTCCGGAGCTGCAGGCCCTCGATCAACAGCTGCTGGCCCTACATCAGCGGCGGCTGCGGGTGGCCGTGTTCGGCCGTGTGGGCGTGGGCAAATCGAGCCTGCTTAATGCTCTGCTGGGCGAAGCGGCCTTCGCCACGGACGTGGCCCATGGCTGCACCCGCCACCAAGAGCGCAGGCCCTGGGACGTGGCCATCCGCGGGCTCGAGGGAGTGGACCTCGTGGATACCCCAGGCATCGATGAAATCGCGGCCCGGGCCCGGCAACGGCTGGCCGCGCGCGTGGCCATCGGTGCCGACCTGGTGCTGCTCGTGCTCGATAGCGATCTCACCAGCCCGGAAGCGGAAGCCCTCGAGCAGTTGCTGGCGGCCGGCAAACCCGTACTGCTGGTGCTCAACCGCATCGATTGCTGGCCGCAAAACGAATGCGATGGGCTGATCGCAAGCATTCGTCGCCGTCTTCCTGGCGCGGCCCGGCACCTCGAGCTGCTGGCGGTGGCCTCAGCCCCTCGGCGCGCCCTGGTGCTCGACGACGGACGCGTACGCAGTGAGCCGATGCCACCCCA
>JBIIDQ010000119.1:0-5647 GCA_044238295.1 Vulcanococcus sp. | reverse complement strand
GTCATGGCACTGATGTGGTGCTGCGGGCAAGGGCGACCCGAGGCATTCTTGGGCCAGATCTCCTGCAGGCCCCTCGATCGGTGCTGTTCAACATCGCCAGGCGGCTGCTTGGAAAGCCCCTGCCCCGGAGCCAGAGCGACAACGAGAGGCTGCCCAGCTACGAAGCGCTGCCGATCCTGAGTTCTGATGCCCTCTCCTCGGTGGCCTACGCCACGGAGGCGGCCCTGGGTGTGCTCATCCTGGCGGGTAGTCGGGCCCTCGAGCTGTCGCTCCCGATCACCGGAGCGATCGTGCTGCTGATCGGCATCGTGGTGCTCTCCTATCGGCAAACCATCGAGGCCTATCCCCATGGGGGCGGCTCTTACGTGGTGGCGCGGGAAAACCTGGGCACTTGGTCCAGCCTGATCGCGGCGGCTTCGCTGCTGGTGGATTACACCCTCACCGCGGCAGTGAGCCTGATGGCTGGCACCCAAGCGCTGTCGTCGCTGTTGCCGGCGCTGCTGCCCTACGAAACGCCGATTGCCCTACTGCTGTTGGTGCTGGTGGGCTGGGCCAACCTGCGCGGGGTGAAGGAGGCGGGCCGCCTGTTTGCGATTCCTACCTATGCCTTTGTGGTGATGGTGGTGCTGCTTGCCCTGTTTGGCCTGCAGAACCTGGTGGTTGCCCATGGCTTCAGCCCCGACCCGCCGCCGCTGGTGCGCGCTGCTGAACCCCTGGGCCTCTTTCTGATCCTGCGGGCCTTCAGCTCCGGATGCTCCGCCATGACGGGCATCGAAGCGATCGCCAACGGCGTGAAGGTGTTCCGAGAACCTGCCGCCAGGCGTGCCCAGCGCACCATGCTCGTGATGGGGGTGATGCTGGCCCTGATGTTCCTGGCGGTGAGCGGCCTCGGCTGGCTCTACGGGGTGGCTCCCAATCCGGATCGCACCGTGCTGGCCCAGATCGGCATGCGCGTGTTCGGCAACAACAGCCCACTGTTTTGGGCGCTGCAGATCAGCACACTGTTGATCCTGGCCCTGGCCGCCAACACGGCCTTCGCGGGCTTCCCGCGGCTCGCGGCGATGCTCGCTCAGGATCGTTTCCTGCCCCGGCAGATGGCTTGGATCGGCGATCGGCTGGTGTTTCAGAACGGCATCGCCGTGCTGCTGGTGGCGGCGGGGTTGGTGATTCTCGTGTGCCGGGGCAATACCACCGTGGCGGTGAACCTTTACGCCCTGGGGGTGTTCAGCGCCTTCACCCTCTCCCAAGCGGGGATGGTGGTGCGCTGGTGGCGGCTGCGGGGCGCTGGCTGGCAGGGGCGGCTGTTGATGAACGCGCTTGGCTCACTCACCACGTTGGTGGTGCTGGTGGTGATTGTGGTGAGCAAGTTCGATGAGGGGGCCTGGACCGTGGTGATCGCCATCCCCCTACTTGTGACCCTGTTGGCTCGGATCCGCCACCGCTACACCGTGGTGTATCGAGCGATCAGCCTCAAACCCGGCGACGATCTCAGCCTGCGCATGCCACAGCGGCGCGATCCGGTGGGGAACACCAGCTTGGTATGGGTGCCGTCGTTCAGCCGCCCCACGCTCGATGCCCTGCGTTATGCCGCCACCGTGTCGGATCGGGTGGTGGGGGTGTGGGTGCTGGCTCCGGATGAGGATTCCGCCGCGATCAAGGCCCAGTGGCAGCAATGCGTGGGCGATGGACAGGGTTTCGAGCTGCAGTTGCTGGAGAGCCCCTTCTCCTCGCTGATCGATCCCTTTGTGGAGTTTGTGGCTCAGGAGGAGCAGCGCCATCCCCACACCACCTTCACGATCGTGATGCCGATGGGCATTCCCCGCTATCGCTTTGATGGGTTGCTGCTCAACCAGCGGGGCGTGAATATGCGCCGCTGCCTGGATGCCCATCGAAACCGTGTGTTCACTCTGGTGCGCTACTACCTGCCGGCCTGAGCAGGGTCCAGCGCTGAATGATCAGGGTCTTTGCTGAGGCTGATCAGTAACGCCTCTTGTCGCTGCAGCCCAAAGGGAGGTGTCCGCTCACTACCTTTGCCCAACCTTGAATCCTTCCTTGCGTGTCCTGGCTTGGTACAGCCTGGTTGGTTCCCCTCTACCCCTTGGTGGGGGCGTTCTTCAGCCTGCTCTGGTCACCAGGGTTGATTTCCCGAACGGGTCCGCGCCCCTCGGGTTATGTGAACCTGTTGATGGTGTCTGTGGCGTTTGGCCACAGCCTGATGGCGCTGCTCACCTTGCACGGCAATTCCGCGGCGGGTCAGGCAGCGATTTATACCCCGCCTACGTTCCAGTGGACCTGGCTCAACACCGCTGGCTTGCGGATCGGTTTCGACGGTCTGGTGAGCGAGCCCGCCCTGATCGCCATGACGGTGATCACGGGCCTGCACGTGCTCGTGCAGGTGTTTGCGATCGGATACCTGGAGATGGACTGGGGCTGGCCGCGCTTCTTCGGCAGCCTCAGCTTCTTTGAGGCGGGCCTCTGCGGCTTGGTGCTCACCGACTCGGTGTTCTTCAGCTACGTGTTGCTGGAGCTACTCACCCTCGGCACATACATCATCGTTGGCACCTGGTACAACCAATCGCTGGTGGTGAAGGGGGCTCGCGATGCCTTCCTCACCAAACGCATCGGCGACCTGATCCTGCTGGCTGGTGTGATTGCCCTGCTGCCGATCACCGGCACCTGGAACTTCCATGGTCTGCAGGGCTGGGCTGCTGATCTCACCAATAACGGCCAGCCCCTACCCGCCGGCTTCCAACTGATCCTGCTGGCGCTGATCGCCGGCCCGATGGGTAAGTGCGCCCAGATCCCGCTGCACCTTTGGCTGGATGAGGCGATGGAAAGCCCCTTGCCCTCCACTGTGTTGCGCAATTCGGTGGTGGTGATTGGCGGTGCCTGGGTGCTGCTGCGCCTCGAGCCCTTGATCGCTCTGAGCCCTCTGGTGCAGGGCGTGCTGGTGGTGGTGGGTGGCACCACGGCCCTGGTGGCCGCCTTGATCGCGCTGGGCCAGGTGGATGTGAAGCGGGCGATGAGCTTCCTGGTCAGCAGCTGGCTGGGCCTGCTGTTTGTGGCGGTGGGCCTGGGCGGTATTGGCGTGGCCGATCACCTGATGCTGGTCTACCCACTGCCGATGGCCCTGATGCTGATGGCGGTGGGCACGATCGTGATCAGCAACGTGACCCAAGACCTCACGCAGCTGGGGGGCTTGTGGAGTCGGCGTCCGCTGGTGGGGATTGCTTTCCTAGTAGGTGCTGCAGGCCTGATGGGCCTTCCCCCCTTCGGAGGATTTGCGGCCCTGCGTGAACTGCTTCAGCTCACCGCTGAGAGCCGACTCCCCTGGGTGTTGGGCGGCTTGGTGCTGCTCACCAATGCCCTGCTCAGCGCCTGCTTGATGCGGGTGTTTGGGCTGATCTGGGGCGGTCGGCCCTCGCCCTTCACCGCTCGCTCCCCAGAAGTGTTGTGGCTGATGGTGCTGCCCACCTTGTTCCTGATGGGCTTGGTGCTGCACATCCCCCAGCTGCTCCTTCATCTCGGCATCTACAAGCTCTCGCCGCTACCGGGCTGGGGACCGCTGGCCTGGCCGCTGGTGGTGTCCACCCTGATTGGTGCCGGCAGCTCCGCCTGGTTCTATTTCCGGCCCCACCCCCTGGCTGAACTGCCTTCCGGGCTGGGTGGCCTACAGCACTGGCTGGCTGAAGACATGCACACCGAGGCCTTCTATCACCGCACCGTGGTGGCCCTGGTGGTGGGTCTGGCCCGGCTCAGCGCCTGGACCGACCTGCGGCTGGTGGATGGGTTCAGCAGTGGGAGCGGCGGCGTGGCGCTGCAAGGGGCGCGTCGCCTCAGCTTCACCACCAGCGGCCGCTCTCAGACCTATGCCCTGTCCCTCGTGCTCGGTGTGCTCCTAATGGCCGCCTGGCTGCTCTCCCGCTGACGTGATCGCCATGGATCTGCTGCTGCTCCTGTTGATCCCGCTTCTTGCGGGCGTGTTGTTGCCCCTGCTGCCCCTTGGCTCGGCCTGGGTGCGCCGCGGCGCTCTCGCGGCGCCATTGCTCCAGTTGCTCGTGGGGCTGTGGCTCTGGCGTCACCCCGCCGGTGATCTGTCGCTGAGCTGGTTGCCCAAGCTGGGCCTGCGGCTCGATCTAGGCCTCGATGGCCTCAGCCTGCCGCTGGTGCTGCTCGCGGCCCTGCTCACCGCAATGGCGGTGTTGGCCTCGCCAGAAGACCAGAGCCGGCCTCGGCTGTTCTTCTCTCTGCTGCTCGCCACCAACTTGGGCTTGATGGGCTCCTTTCTGGCCCGCAATGCCCTGCTGTTCCTGATCGCCTACGAACTGATCCTGATCCCCACCACCTTGTTGGTGGCCACCTGGGGTGGAGATCGTCGTGCCGGCGCCGCCATCCGCTTCCTCACCTACGGGGCTGTTTCGGGAATCGCTCTGTTGGCGGCGGTGCTGGCCTTCGGCTGGCTGCAACCAGGAGGCCTTGATTTCAGCTATTCAGCCCTGGCTCACCACAGCCTCACGGCCAGCCAACAGCGCTGGATCCTGGCGCTTGTGCTCCTGGCCTTTGGCCTAAAGCTGCCTGTGGTGCCGCTGCACGGCTGGCAGCCACTCACCTACAGCGAGGCACCCACCCCGGTGGCGATGCTGCTCAGTGGTGCTGTGTCGAAGCTCGGCGCCTACGGGCTGCTGCGCTTCGGTGTGGAGTTTCTCCCGGATGCCTGGACCGCCTGGGCTCCCTGGCTGGCGGTCGTGGGCGCAGTGAGCGCCATCTATGGCGCCCTTAATGCCATCGCCCAGCTGGAGATGCGCAAGCTGGTGGCCTACAGCTCCCTGGGCCATATGGGCATCCTGCTGCTGGCCCTGGCAGCGGCCACACCCTTGAGCCTGCAAGGGGTGATCGCCCAGATGCTCGCCCACGGAATGATCATTGCGCTGCTCTTCTGCCTGGTGGGGCTGATCGAGCGCAAAACCGGCACCAGCGCCATTCCCGAGTTGTCTGGTTTGCTCAATCCCCAGCGCGGTTTGCCCTTCACGTTGGGCTTGATGCTGGTGGCCCTGATGGCTGCTGCTGGTGTGCCCGGTTTGGCGGGCTTTGTGGCCGAGCTGCTGGTGTTCGAGGGCAGCTGGGTTGCCTTCCCCTGGCCCACCCTGGTGTGCCTACTGGCTTCCGGTCTTACGGCTGTGTACGCCGTGCGCCTGTTTAACCGGGTGGGCTTCGGCCGGCTTGATAACGCCCGGGCCGATTGGGTGGGCACCAGCTGGGCAGAGCGTGCTCCCGCCCTGGTGCTCACCTCCCTGGTGGTGATCACGGGCTTGTGGCCCACGGCCCTCACCGGTTTCAGCGAAGCCGCCACGGCACCGCTGGCGTTGCGATCGAGTGAATCCGTCACCGTGGTCGCCCTGAATCTGTCCTCGCCGCAGCTCCCCGCATGACCTCCACACCTGTTCAGGAGCGCGTCAAGGCTCCGCTGATTCCCCCCTCCACCCATCGCTATGCCGATGTGATCCATCGGCTGGAAGCGGGTGGTTCGATGCTGCCTGATACGCCGGAGAACCTCCAGCAGATCATCGGCATCTATAAGGCCTATGCCGTGCCGATGGATTTCTATTGGCGCGATCTTCTTTATATCGCTGAGCGGGTGTTTCTCAAT
>JBIIDQ010000118.1:0-5652 GCA_044238295.1 Vulcanococcus sp. | reverse complement strand
CTGGTTGAGCTTCGTAATCTCGATCACCAGGATTCCGAACCCACCTGATCGATGAAGCAGCTGAACTTCCTGCTGATCTTCAGCTTCGGCCTCGCCATGGTGATGTTCACGCTGGAGAACACCGCGGCCACCACCGTGCAGTTCCTGCCAGGCCTGACTACAACCCTGCCACTGGCAGCTTTGCTGCTGCTGGTTGGCGGAATCGGCGCAACCGCCGCCTGGGTGTTCGCGGTATGGACCGGTGTGGTCAAGCGGGTCGAAAGCCAGGTGAATCCCGGCGAGATGGAAGCCCAACAGGTGCGCATCCGCGAGCTCGAGGAGGATGTGCAGCGCTACCGAGCAGCAGTGGATGCTCAGCTCGGGCTGCTGCCGGCAGCCGGCGAGAGTTCCGCCCACAGCGAAGCTGCCTGAAGTCCAGAACTGGCCTGGCTTTTCAGGCTCAGAGCCGATAGGGTCAGGCGAGTTCAGGCGGATCCGTGGCCACAGATGGCGCCAGGCTGGCCATCCGGCTGTTGCAGGACGCCGCTGAACGAGGCGATCTCGATCCGTGGGATGTCGATGTGATCGCCGTTGTGGACGGCTTTCTCGACCAACTGCGTCAACGGATTGAAGTGCCCAGGCTCGTGGCAGTGATGGGTCGCGGAGGTAGCTACGAACAAGACCTGGCGGAAACCAGCGAGGCCTTTCTGGCGGCTTCGATGCTGGTGAGCCTCAAGGCGGAGGTGCTGGAGGCGCAGACCTTCCCGCCAGAGCCTCTGGCCGAGGAGGACTTCAGTTTTGACTTCGATGTCGAGGGGCAGGGATGGCTACTCAGCCCCGGAGTGGAACTACCGAGGCGGCCCGAGCGTCACCTGCTGCGCAGGCCGGTGGCGCCGCCGCCCCTGCAGCGCCCGGTGACTCTGGGGGAATTGATCCGCCAACTGGAGGACATCGCCGAGCGCCTCGAGCAGGACGAGGTGCAGCGCAGCAAGCGTCAGCGCAGCAAGCGCTACAGCGATCGGGCGGTGATCGAGCAGGTGGCAGCCCTGGCCCACCGCGAAAAGCTTCCGGAAACCACCGCCGCCCTCAGCCAGTTCCTGCTGCAGTGGCCGCAATCCTTGGAGTGGACCTGCTTCGAAGGCTTGGTGCAGGAGTGGCGAGCCGTTGCTCCCGCCGATTTGGACAGCGACCGGGTCGGGGTGTTTTGGGCCCTTCTGTTTCTGTGTTCCCAGGGGAAAGTGGAACTGGAACAACAGGGAGGATTGTTTGGGCCGCTGCAGCTCAAGCGTCTGCTCGATGAGCGAGAGAGCGTGCAGTTGCCCTTGCCCGCAGAACTGGGGTCAGCTCGGGGGCCGGCTCGGGAGCCGCTTGCTGCCTAGTCGTGGTGCGTAAGGTGGCTGGACTCACCGAAAGCAGACAGCGCCGATGAAGGCGATGATCCTGGCGGCCGGTAAGGGGACACGGGTGCGACCGATCACCCACATCGTCCCCAAACCGATGATTCCCATCCTTCAGAAACCCGTGATGGAGTTTCTGCTTGAGCTGCTGCGGGAACATGGCTTCACCGAAATCATGGTGAATGTCTCCCACCTGGCTGAGGAGATTGAGAACTACTTCCGCGATGGCCAGCGCTTTGGCGTGGAGATCGCCTACAGCTTTGAAGGCCGCATTGAAGACGGCCAGCTAATCGGCGATGCCCTCGGCTCCGCTGGCGGCCTCAAAAAGATCCAGACCTTCCAGCGCTTCTTCGATGACACCTTCGTGGTGCTCTGCGGTGATGCCCTGATCGACCTCGATCTGAGTGAGGCGGTTCGGCGCCACAAGGCGAAAGGGGCGATGGCCAGCCTGATCACCAAGCGGGTGCCGCGCGATCAGGTGAGCAGCTACGGCGTTGTGGTCACGGATGTTGATGGTCGGGTGCTCTCCTTCCAGGAGAAGCCGGCTGTCGATGAGGCCGCCAGCGACATGATCAACACCGGCATCTACATCTTTGAGCCCGAAGTGCTCGACTACGTGCCGGATGGCGTGCCGTTCGACATCGGCTCGGATCTCTTCCCGCGCCTGGTGGCCGACGATGCCGCCTTCTACGCCCTGCCGATGGAATTCGAGTGGGTGGATATCGGCAAGGTGCCCGATTACTGGCAAGCGATCCGCAGCGTGCTCCAAGGGCAGGTGCGTCAGGTACAGATCCCGGGCAAGGAAGTGCGCCCAGGCATCTACGCCGGTCTCAACGTGGCTGCTAACTGGGACAAGATCAATGTTCAGGGCCCCATCTACGTGGGCGGGATGAGCCGCATCGAAGATGGCGCCACAATCATTGGCCCGGCAATGATTGGCCCCAGCTGCCACATCTGCGAGGGCGCCACGATCGATAACTCGATCATCTTCGATTACTCGCGCATCGGTCCCGGCGTTCGGCTGGTGGAGAAGTTGGTCTTCGGCCGCTATTGCGTGGATCGCAACGGCGATCACTTTGATTTACAGGAAGCCGCCCTCGACTGGCTCATCACCGATGTGCGCCGCCAGGACCATGTGAGCCCCTCCCCCCAGCAGAAAGCGATGGCCGAACTGCTGGGCACCGATCTGGCAATCAGCAACGCGAGCTGATTCCGGCTCGCTCCAGGATCAGGGGAATGCGCTCCTCCGCTTTCACCGCCATCAGGTGCACGCCCTGGGCGATGCCTGCATAGGTGGCTACCTGCTCAGCCGCGATGCTGATGCCTTCATCGGCGGGATTGCTGGCAGCTGCCAGCCGGTCGATGATCGCTTGCGGAATGTTGGCGCCAGGCACTACGCGGTTGATGAACGCGGCGTTCTTGGCCGACTTGAGCAGAAAGACTCCGGCGAGCACCGGTAAGCGAAGCGGGCCAGTGATATCGCCCACAAAGCGCCGCAGGCACTCTGTGTCCATCACCATTTGGGTCTGCAGGAAGCGGGCTCCGGCTTGATGCTTGCGGACGATTCGACTCTTCAGACCACTCCAGCTGGGACTTTGGGGATCCGCTGCCGCACCGGGGAAGAGGGCCGTGGGGCCATCGGCCAGGAGCCCCTCGACCGGATCCACCCCCTGGTTCAAGGCCTGCAGCTGCTGCAGAAGCCGTACGGACTCAAGCTCATTCACCGGACGGGCCTGTGGCTGATCACCGGCACGCACCGGATCGCCGGTGAGGCAAAGCACATTGCGAATACCAAGAGCATGGGCACCGAGCAGATCGGCCTGCAGCGCAATGCGGTTGCGATCGCGGCAGGCGACCTGCCAAACCGGCTCAATCCCCTCATCAAGCAACAGGCGGCACACCGCCAGGCTGCTCATCCGCATCACGGCACGACTGCCATCGGTGACATTCACCGCATGCACGCGACCCTTCAGCGCCCGGGCATGGGCGAGGGTTGCACCGGCATCCCCACCCCGTGGCGGCATGACCTCGGCTGTGATGGCAAGCGAGCCCACCTCCAGTGCCTGCTGCAGCCCCAAAACGCCATGGTTCAGATGCTGGCCATCATCGACCACAGCCCTGTTCGCACAGCGTTGCTCTCCCTAGAGTGAGGCTTCGGCCAGCAAGCGTGGATGGATCTCTCGGAGCGCGAACTGGAGATCATTGATCTAGTGGCCCAAGGGCTCACCAACCAGGAGATTGGCGAGCGTCTGATGATCAGCAAGCGCACGGTGGATAACCACGTGAGCAACGTGTTCACCAAGACGGGGGCGAAGAACCGAGTGGCCCTGCTGAACTGGGCCATGGATCACGGCAAGATCTGCCGCGACGGCTTCAACTGCTGCAACCTGCCTCAGGAGGACGGGGCAGGCTGAGGAGCGAGAGACTCCTGGTTCAGCTGTGGCTCCAACCTCGGCTCGTGTGCCAGGGGCTCGAGGCTGAAGCTCCCGTCCGCCAAAGCAAACAGCTCGGCGTAGGCCAGACAATCGGCCAGATCACGGCCGCTGAAACGCAACAACCCTTGCTGGTCGTAGAGCCCCAACAACGAATCTCTCCAGCCCGCGAGTTAAATCCTATGCACGTTGTGATCGGATTTGCAGCAGCCAGGGATCCTGCTCTGCCTTTGGCCAGACCTGAAACGGGCGCTGGGCCAGCGCCGCATTGCTGAAGACACCCTGACCCGTGATCTCAGGGCCACACCAAGTCGGGATGGCCACCGCCGCCTGCTCACTCTCCAGCTCAACCTCAGCGATCACAAGCGGCGCGTTTGCAGCTTCAAACACATCCAGAACCCACTCGCCGCCGGGGAGATCCAGGCCAAAGCGCTCCTTCATCACCCTGGCTTCGCTGCGCTCCAGCAGGGCCTCGGCGTCCAAAGGAGGGATCGCATATTCGAACTCATGGCGGGCAATGCCGGCCGCGGGATATTTGAGCGTGATCCAAGCGGAACCAGCGCCATCGCTGCGCACCCTCAGGGTGAGACCGTCTGCAGATCCAGCCAGATACCCCTGCTGCAGGCTCCGGCTCCAGCACACGTGCGGCCTCCAGCCTTCACCAGCCACCAAGAAACGCCGCTCGATCTCCAGGGCCATGGACTGTCTGGTGTAAGGGGAAACTCAGTTAGGCGAGGGTTCTGCAGCGGTGAGGCTGCCTGCCCAGTGCAGTTTGCGACTAAGCGTGCGGTAGTACGAGGGGTTTTGCTCCAGCAGCACCATCAGGGCGTGGTGGGGCGAGCGGCTGACATCGCAGCGATCACCAGGCTCGAGCACTGTGGCGTGGGCGCCGTCGTTCCAAAGGCGTACCCGCCGGCTGACCTCACCCAAGGGCCACACGGCCAACTGCGCGCGGGGCGGCACGACGACTGGCCGGCTGGAGAGGCTCATCGGACAGATCGGGTTCACCACGATCGCCTCAACACCGGGATGCAGAATCGGGCCGCCGGCGGCCATGGAATACCCCGTGGATCCCGTTGCAGTCGAGATGATCAGACCGTCGCCGCGGTATTGATCCACCACCTCACCATCGATCTCAAGCTCCAAGACGCAGGTGGGCGACACCTCATCAAGACCAGGGCGGAAATAGAAGTCGTTCAGGGCTACATACACCGCGTCGCTGCGATCGGTGCTGGCCTCAAGCATCATCCGGCGCTCGAGGGCGAAGCGATCATCCCGCAATCGATCCCACAGATCACTCTCGCCATCAGGGCCAGCACCCTGGCTCAGCAGTTTGCGTTCATGGGTGAGAAAGCCAAAGTGGCCACCCACGTTGAAGCAGAGGATCGGCACCCCCAGGGGCGCGAGATGACGCGCTGCCCCGAGAACAGTGCCATCACCTCCAAGCACCACCGCCAAATCAGGCGGGCCACCCTCATCAGCCAATAGGCCCGGAAAGGGATTGGCCGTGGCGCCGCTCATGGCCACTGCAACCTTGACGCCCTGCTCGCGCAAGGTTTCAGCACTCCGACGGGCCTGGCGCAGGGCCGCTTGACTGGCGGCCCTATGGATCAACCAAACAGTGTCAAGGCGCATGGCACGCGGGCAATGCCCCCAGCCTGCCTACCAACGCAGCAAATTGAAGCGCTCCATGTCGACCGTCTCACGGTTGCGGTAGAGCGACAGCAGGATTGCCAGACCCACTGCGGCCTCAGCAGCAGCCACGGTGATCACAAAAATGGTGAACACCTGACCGCGAATCAGCTGACCATCGACATAGCTGGAGAAGGCCATCAGGTTGATGT
>JBIIDQ010000117.1:0-5656 GCA_044238295.1 Vulcanococcus sp. | reverse complement strand
CAGCGGAGGCTTCCTATCAAGCCTCCCGAGAGGCCTTTCGTGATGCAAGGGCGCGCTACGAGCTGGGCCTAGCCAATTACACCGATGTGAGCGAAACAATCATGTTGCTGACGCGCGCGATGGAGGGGATCGCCGAATCCACCACCCTTGCCAACGTGAGCTATGCCCGCATGTTGCGCCAGTTGCAGCCGGTGCCGCAGCAACCGGATCCTGCACCGAGCCTTCCGCTCACTCTTTCGCTGGATCCGGTGCCGCAGGAGCGCTCTCCGCTTCAGCCCTGAGGCGTCGCTGCTCTAGTCGAGACCGCAGAGCGAGGCTGCGCCAGGTGAGCAGCACCAGCAAAGCGATGAACCAGAACCACACCTCCGGGGCATTGCTCTGAAGCAAGACCGCCAGAAGCACGACCTCCAGGGCCAGAAAGGGCCACTCGCGCTTCATGGCAGCGTTCCCTCCTGGCGCCGGCTCGGCTGATCTTGCTGTAGATCGAGCTGTGGTGTGCGGTAAGTGCCGGTGAGATCCCGCAGGACAGGCAGCAGATAGCTCACCGGTGTGCGCCATTCCACATAGGCGTGCGCCTTGAGAGTGAGGCCTTCACGGATCGGGAACACGCTGCTGCCCTTGGAGAGGGTCCAGCGGTAGCCGTCGTCGCTGCTGCGGCCTGGCAGGAGATCGATCTCGGTGCGGATCACTGGCCCGCTGGCCACCAGCGATTGCGCCAGCGGCGGGTTGCCCATGGTGGTGTTGATGTCTTCTGGCGTGGCGGGCAGCAGGCTGACCCGCTCCACGATTCCCTGGATGCCTCCGAAGCGGCCACGCTGCTGCCAGTCGGGCACCACCTCAATGCCCTGGTTGTGTTGCAGGCGCCGGGCATCGGCGGGGTGGAAGTAGGCGATCGCTCGGAGTACCGTGCTGTTGCGGCCGGTGGCAGTGGCTGCACCGAGGGTGCCGAGGCGCTGGCCGGGCTTCACCGTCTGGCCACGGATCACCTGTAGGTCGAGCACGCTGCCGTCGCGTTTGGCCGTCAGGTGGCCTTGGTATTTGAGTTTGGCCTCCGTGACTCGCACTTCTCGGCGGGTGTTGTCGATGCGGAAGCGCCGTTGCTGCTGCTCGGTGTCGATGTCGAGCTTCACCTTGGTGTAGGCGCTGATCACATCCTTCTCGCGGATCGCCAGGTCATCGAGCTCAACCTGCAGCTGGGTGTTGCGATCGGAGGTGCTCACCACCTCCTGCGAGAGGGGTGCGACCACCTCGATGCGTGCGAGCTGGGCGAAATCGGCCACCTTCTGTGCGTAAGTGATCTGCAAACTGCGCACCCGTTGACGCTCCCGCTGGAGTTTGCGGAGGGCTGTATCGCGCACCTCGCGCGCGGCCTGCAGGCGGATGGCGTCGCGGCGGTTGAGGTCGGTGTTGATCTGCACCAGTTCGCGCAGGTCGCGCTGCTGCTGCTCGAGCTGCTTTTCTAAGGCCGGCTGGTCCAGCACCATCAGCAGCTGGCCCTGGCGCACCACATCGCCCACCTTCACCTTCAGCTCGCGGATCTGGCCTTCGGCCCGGCTATCGAGGATGGTGGCGCCGCCGGGCACGATCACCACACCGCGGCCCACCACCTCGGTGGGCACGGGCCAGAACAGGGCCCAGAGCGCGGTCAGGCTGCCCATGGTGATCAGGCTGAGCAGCGCCTGGCCTTCAGGGTCGCCGGCTTGATGACGCACCCATCCCCTGAGGGCCTCTAGTGATGGCTTCAGATTCACGGCAGGCCGTCCTCTCGCACCATGATTTCTGCCGGTCCTCCGCGGTAGGTGGCAGCGTTGACAATGGAAGGATCGTCGATCAGGTCCATGTCCGCCAGCCACCGACTCGGCCATGTCGCCCTGCGGGTGCAGGACATGGATCGCGCCAAGCGCTTTTATCTCGGGCTCGGCCTACAGCTCACCTGGGATGCCGATGACTGGTGCTATGTGCAGTGGCCAGCTACCGGCGAAGGCATCGCCCTGCTGAGCCCCAGCTATCGCGCCGCCGGCCCTCATTTCGCCTTCCACTTCAACGACCGCGCTGAGGTGGATCGGATCCATGAGCAGCTGGTGCAGCAGGGCCACAGCTGCGGGCCGGTACATGATCACCGCGACGGCACCGCCTCCTTTTACATGCAGGATCCGGAGGGCAACTGGCTGGAGATGCTCTACGAGCCGGCCGGTGGCATCCCCTCCAACACCGGCGCTGAGCCGATCGCGGTCTTTCCGGCATGACGGCTGCACCACAGGCCGAGCAGTCGCCTGGGGCGTTGCTGACGCAGACCTCTCCAGAGCGCGATCTCCACGGAGATCCCAAAAGCGACGCGACGGCGACGACCGATCTGACTGGCAACAGTCTTCCGGTTCCGAGCACGGATCCAACCGTGAATTCGGCCTCCTTCAGCGGTATCCAGCGCGAAGCCCTCGAGCTGCTCGAGTGGGGCCGGCTTGGGGAGCATGTGGCCGGCTTCGCCAGCACAACGGCTGGCCGCCGTGTGTGCCGCGAGCTGCCCCTGGCTCCCAGCCTTCAGGCCAGTCGCCAGTTGTTGGCGCAAACCACCGAATTGCTCGCCCTCGATGGCGTGCTGGAGGGCGGCCTCAGCTTTCAGGGTGTGGCGGATCTGCGCCGCACGGTTCAGCTCTGCGCCAAGGGCGGGGTGGCCTCAGCCGATGAGCTGCTCGATGTGGCCACCACCCTGGCCGCAGCTCGCCGGTTGCGACGGCAGATCGATGATCCCGAGCTGCGGCCCACCACCACAGCCTTGGTGGAGGAGCTGCGCACCCTGCCGGAGCTGGAGCAGCGCTTGCTCTTCTGCATCGAAGACGGCGGCCGCGTGGCCGATCGGGCCAGCCCCCCCCTGGCCCAGTTGCGCCGCCAGATCGGTGCGGCCCGCCAGGAGCGCCGCGATCGCCTGAACGACTTGCTGCGTCGCTACGCCGCCCTGCTCCAGGACAGCGTGATCTCCGAGCGCAATGGCCGGCCGGTGTTGGCAGTGAAGGCCGGCGCCGCCAGCCAGTTGCCGGGCCTGGTGCACGACAGCTCCGCCTCGGGCAGCACGGTGTTCATCGAGCCCCAGGCAGTGATTCCCCTGGGCAACCGCTTGCGCCAGCTGGAGGGCGAGGAACGGGACGCCGAGCGAGCGGTGCTGTTGGAGCTGAGCGGCCTGGTGGGACAGGAGCAATCGGCGCTGGAGCATCTGCAGCGGGTGTTGCTGCTGCTCGATTGCGGCCTGGCCAGGGCCCGTTACGGCGCCTGGCTCGGGGCGGTGCGTCCGGAACTCGACGCCGATCCTCTGGCGCCGCTGCAGCTCGAGGGTCTGCGCCATCCGCTGCTGCTCTGGCAGGAGCGCCGCGAAGGCTCACGTGCGGTGGTGCCGGTGAGCTTGCGGGTGCATGAGGGGCTGCGGGTGGTGGCGATTACTGGCCCCAACACCGGTGGCAAAACCGTGACCCTCAAGAGCGTGGGGTTAGCGGCCTTGATGGCCCGGGCTGGCTTGTTTGTGCCCTGCAGCGGTAGTCCGCGTTTGCCCTGGTGTGCCCTGGTGCTAGCCGATATCGGCGATGAGCAGTCGCTGCAGCAGAACCTGTCCACCTTCAGCGGCCATGTGCGCCGCATTGCCCGCATCCTCGAAGCCTTGCCGCCGGCTGGTGCGGACCTCGCCAGCGCAGCTGGCGCCTCGCTGGTGCTGCTCGATGAGGTGGGGGCCGGCACCGATCCCACCGAGGGCACGGCCCTGGCGATCGCCCTGCTCAAGCAGCTGGCGGAGCGGGCCCGGCTCACGATTGCCACCACCCACTTCGGTGAGCTCAAGGCCCTCAAATACGACGACCCCCGTTTTGAGAACGCCTCCGTGGCGTTCGATGTGGAAACCCTCTCGCCCACCTATCACCTGCAGTGGGGGATCCCCGGGCGCAGTAACGCCCTCGCGATCTCCACGCGACTAGGGCTGGATGCGGCGGTACTGGCTGATGCCCAAGCGCTCCTGGCTCCGCGCGGCGAAGGGGAAGTGAACCAGGTGATCGCTGGTTTGGAAAATCAGCGCCAGCGGCAACAGGAGGCGGCGGAAGAGGCGGCAGCCCTGTTGGCGCGCACCGAGCTGCTGCACGAGGAGCTGTTGCAGCGCTGGCAGCAACAGAAAGAGCAGAGCGCCGAACTGCAGGAGCAACGCCGGCAGGAGCTGGAGCGCTCGATTCGCGATGGCCAGAAGGAGGTGCGTCGCATCATTCGCCGCCTGCGTCAGGGCCGCGATGTGGACACCACCAGCCTCGGCGAAACGGCGCGCCGCGCCGGCCAACGGCTCAAAAAGCTCGAGCAGCAGCACCGGCCCCAGTTGGAGCGCCGCGATCACAAGGGCTGGCGGCCGGGCGTGGGCGATCGGGTGCGGGTGCTGTCGCTGGGTAAAGCCGGCGAGGTGTTGGCCCTCTCCGCCGATGGCCGCGAGCTCACGGTCCGCTGCGGTGTGATGCGGCTCAACCTGGAGCTCTCGGCCATCGAGGGCCTCAACGGTGAGAAGCCGGCGCCGCCGGAAGCCACCGTGAAGGTGCGCAGCCGCACTCCCATCGGCAGCCGCAGTCCTGATGTGCGCACCGAGCGCAACACCGTGGATGTGCGCGGCATGCGGGTGCATGAAGCCGAGGCGGCTGTGGAGGAACGCCTGCGTACGGCCACTGGTCCGCTCTGGGTGATCCACGGCATCGGCACCGGCAAGCTCAAGCGTGGCCTGCGCGAGTGGCTCGCCACCGTTCCCTATGTGGATCGCGTCAGTGATGCCGAGCAGGGTGATGGCGGCCAGGGCTGCAGCGTGATTTGGCCGAAATAAGGGGCCTGTCGCTCTGACGCCTCAGCTCAGATCCGGCAACACGGGTTCGCGGTTGGGCGTAGCTGCGGTGTCGGGCCGCGGGATTGCTTCGCCCGCCTGATCGAACAGGCGCCAGCCCAGGGGATCCACCTCCAGGTGCACGCTCTGGCCCGGCACCAGGGTTTGATCGGGTTCGGCCCGCAGCTGCACCAGGTGATCGCCCTCCTGCAGGCGGGCGGTGAGCAGCTGTTCGTTGCCCAGGCCCTCCACGTGGCACACCTCCGCCGGCAGGTTGCGGTTGGTGGCGGGGGCGAGCTTCAGGTGCTCGGCCCGCAGGCCGCCGTTCAAATCTTCGCTGCCGCCGCGGGCTTGCCATTGCAGCAGCGCTTCGGCCATGGGGCCTTCGGGGATGAAGCGGCGGCTGCCCAGTTGCAGCTGGCCCTGGCCCACGCTGCGCACGGGCAGCAGATTCATCGGCGGACTGCCAATGAACTGAGCTACGAACAGGTTGCTCGGCCACTGGTAGAGCTCGCTGGGGGTGCCTAGCTGCTGCAGGTGGCCGCGGTTGAGCACGGCAATGCGGTGGCCCATGGTCATCGCCTCCACCTGGTCGTGGGTCACGTAGACGGTGGTGGTGCCGAGGCGTCGCTGCAATTCCACGATCTGGGCGCGGGTGCCCGTGCGCAGCTTGGCGTCGAGGTTGCTGAGGGGTTCATCCATCAGGAACACCGCCGGCTGGCGGGCGATGGCGCGGCCCAGGGCCACCCGCTGCTTCTGGCCGCCGGAGAGCTCCTTGGGCAGGCGATCGAGCAGATGGTCGAGCTCGAGGGTGGCGGCCACCTCCTG
>JBIIDQ010000116.1:0-5720 GCA_044238295.1 Vulcanococcus sp. | reverse complement strand
AAAGACGAACAAGGCCGCCTGCTCAACGATCCCTTCGATCCCCGCTGCACCGAGTGGCTGGTGGAGATCCCCACGGAAGTGAGCTGGGCCAACATCCCGGGCGCCGATGCCGTGGAGATCAACAACTTCTCCGCCATGGCGCAGTTCGACTTCTACATGCAGGTGCAGGAGCACTACACGGCCCACAACACCTCAGCCACCGTGGAGTTTCGCGAGCACGAGGTGGAGCCCCTCGCCGATGCGATCCATCAGGCGATCGAACAAGGCCAGGGCTACATCTCCGCAGCGCTTCTCGCGCGCTTCGATGCCAACGCCACCTTCCCCCGGCTGCCGTTCGAGCCGATCGATCACGCCACCTATGAGCAGCTGCAGAGTGAGGTGGTGACCCGCCGCCGCACGAGCGACTTCTTTGAAGCGCTGCAGCGCTACGACGGCGGCGAACTGATGGAGGCGGGTCCTGCCGGCTGCGATTCCGACAAGTGCCTGTTGCCCTTGGCCAAACCGGAGAACTGATCCGGTTGATGGGATCGTTGATCGAGCTGGGGCCAGCGTTGCTGCTGGCCGTTCAGCTGCCTCTGGCAGCAGCACCCCCTGCACCTGAAAGCTCAGCGCTGGAGCCATTCAGCGCGTTACGCCGCTGCAGCAGCACCCGCCAACAGCAAGCCTGCCTGGACGCTGATGTGGCGCTGAAGACCCTGATCCAGCAGCAGACAGCTGAGCAACAGCGGCGCCAACACCCCCGCTGCTTCGGAGCGCTGACCCATCTGGAAACTGTGCTGGCCGCATTCCGCTGGGGGCTTGAGACCGACACCAACCTCCAGCAGAGGATTGCCGCCGCTGAAGAGCAGTGTCCAGCCGGCTCAGCGACTGTCGGCCAGTAGATCCAGGGCGATCGCCAGTTGCTCCAGCAGCTCGCAGCAGCGCTCGTAATGCATCTCAGGCGCCAGGCTGACCGGCAGCGTTTCAATCAGGTCGGCAAGCTCGCGTGTGCGCAGAGCAAGCAAGTTGGTGGAGAGAACAGCCATGGCAGCAACGACAACCGATCAGGCGCCAACCCAACCTTGAACGTCAATCCCACGCGTCCCAGTTGAGACAGGGCGAGGGTTGATGGCCATGAGAAACTGATCTCAGGCCCATTGGGTCGACCGCTGGAGAGGTGGTCGAGTGGTTGATGGCTCCGGTCTTGAAAACCGGCGAGGTGAAAGCCTCCGTGGGTTCGAATCCCACCCTCTCCGTTTCTTCCAAGCGCCCGCAAGGCCCCTGGTGGCCTTGCGGGCGCGCTCGTGAGCTTCAGAAACTCTTAACAAGACCGCCCTGGATTGCAGCAATCGACACACCAGATCCGGTGATGCCCCGGTTGCATAGGGTTCCACGCCTCGCTGTATGGCTTACGAACCCGGAACGACCGATTGCCGCGTGTTGATTGACAGCAAAGCCCAAATCGAGGCCATGCTGCTCAGCCTTTCCAAGCTCGAGCACACCGAACACATCCGCCAGCAGCTTGTGGCGGTGTACAACCAACTCGAAGGACTGCACGAACTGCAGCGTCAGCGCCGTAGTGCGACCTCCCTCACCGCCGCTTGACCTGGACGTTCCTGTGATCGCGGGGCTAGCGCCCTACCCTGACCCCACGATCACAGCCCCATGATCTTCGACAACGACAAGCGGCCCGGCTGGCTGAACTGGCTGTTTCTGGCGATCTTCCTTTGGAGTTCCTGGCAGCTCGCCGGGATGTGGTTCTCCCAGCTCCATCAGGGGTAGCAGTTCGGCACGAAGAACTGTTCGTTGATCGGCGGTCGCTCGTAACCCTTGGCGCTGCGGCGTGGTGAAAGCTTCTGCGCCGGGGGAGTCATGTCTTTGTACGGCACTTTGCTGAGCAGGTGCTGGATGCAATTCAGGCGAGCCCGGCGTTTGTCATCGGCCTGCACCGTGAACCAAGGCGCCTCGGGGATGTTGGTGTGGGCAAACATCTCATCCTTGGCTTTGGAGAATTCGACCCAGCGATCCCGTGATTGCAAATCCATCGGGCTGAGCTTCCAGCGGCGGGCCGGATCATCGATCCGAGCCTGAAAGCGCGCCTCCTGCTCTTGATCACTCACCGAAAACCAATACTTCAACAGCACAATTCCGGATCGCACGAGCATCCGCTCAAATTCAGGACAGGACTGCTCAAACTCCCGCAGCTCCGCCTCCGTGCAGAAGCCCATCACACGCTCCACACCAGCTCGGTTGTACCAACTGCGATCGAAAAGAATGATTTCACCGGCCGTGGGGAAATGCTCCACGTAGCGCTGGAAATACCACTGGCCGCGTTGTTGGTCGCTGGGGGTTCCTAGGGCCACCACACGACAGCCTCGAGGGTTGAGCGGTTCGGTGATGCGCTTGATCGTGCCGCCTTTACCGGCCGCATCCCTGCCTTCAAACAGCACGATTAACTGAAAGCCCGTGGCCTTCGCCCAGTACTGCATCTTCACAAGCTCAACCTGAAGCCGAGCCAGCTCCTTCTCGTACAACCTGCGATCCAGGCGCCCAGGGGTGAGTGCGTCTTCGCTCAACAGGTCATGCTTGTTGTGCTTAGCCATCGCAATCAACGGCGGGGGCGAGGGGATCTGAGCGATGGCTTCACTGCCTTTTGAGCAGCGGGAGAAGCAACCAGAGCACGCACCAGGCGCACCAATCCAGCTACTAGCAACAACAGGGCCAAGAGGGCCAGCGCCACCAACACCAAAACCGACAGCAGCTGAAGCACCCCCATCAACAATTGCGACAAGCCACCAATCAGATGACCAATCGCGGTGCTGATCAACAACAGGCTGTCAAGATCGATCAGTTCAGGCAGCTGGAGCAGCAAGACCAGCAGCCCCACACCGGCGGCCATGAGAAGCATCGCCTCAAGGATCTGGCGAGCCCGGGGTGGACGACGGCGCTGACGGAATACTGCGCGCTTGGCTGATGAAGGCTGGCCACCTCCACCGCTCAGCACCTGCAGCCCGCGGCGACGGCTCATGAATCCAGTTGGTAGCCGGCACCACGCATCCAGCGCTCGAACTCAACCAACACCAACTCATTGGGGCAGTCGACGAGGCTCAGGTCCCCCACGCTGCAATCACCCTGGCCGCCGTGATGAAGCGAGAGGTGAAACCCTTCTCCACTCAGGCCACACACTTCGGGGTCACTGCGCACCACCACATCCAGGCAGGCGCCAAGACGGGTCACACGGCGGCGCAGCTCAGACCAGCTCAAAACACTCATACCTGTAGTGCCAGTGTGGAGTGGAATGGGACGGCGTCAACCACCAGCCGCCGGGGCCTTCACCGCTGCAGGGCTGCTGGTGGGCGGCTTGGGGGTAGGAACGAGCGCGACCAGAGCTGCGGCCACCACCAACGCCACCACACCAGTGACTGGGGCTGCCACCCGACGAGCCAGAGGTAGGCGATGGCGCAGCTCAGAACGGCGCAGTGGCTGAGGGTCTGGCCAGATCAAGGGCACACCAATCTGAGCATCGAGCTGAAGGCGATCCAGGCAACGCACCAGGTCGGCGAGTTCAGCGTCATCCAGTGGCAGCCGAAGTGGAGGGGTATCGGGCTGACTACTACGCAGCTCCAGCTCATGGCCATCCTGCGCAGGACGGATCGCCACGGGAACATCATCCGAGCCGATTGGCTTCGAGACGCCGCTCAAGACCTGACGGGCATAGGGGAGCACCACCGTGAGCAGCGCCTGCAGGTGATCGCGCTGCCCCTCCAGCTCGGTCTTGCCGACCAGCGCCAGGGTGAAGCCGGTAAGGATGCCGATGGTCTGGGTGCTCTGGCCGGCAGAAAGATCCGGTAGACCCTCCAGCACAAGCCTGCAGCTGGTCTGTTCGTAGCGGCTAGTGAGTTTCATCGCAGGCTCTTGTGAACTTCAGATCAGGCCGCTGCGTCCATCAAGCTGGCCTTGAGTCGGGCGAACCCGCCAGGACCAGCACTCAGGGCCATCGTTTGGATGAGCTCGCGGCAGAGCTGAGGGCCCTGCTGCGGATCGAGCAGGCGTTGCACACCACCGCGGCGCGGGTTGAAACGCTCCTTGATCAGCTCCAGCAAACGACTGCGGAACAGAGCCCAGCGCTGCTCGCTCAGCTGGGGAGGTTCTGCCGAAGAGAGCAAGCTGCGCAGCATGGGGTAGAGCCGGTCAGCCAGCGCGTTGAGGATGCGGATCAGCCCATCGGCTTCGGCTTCGCTCAATAACTCGCGACGGGTGGTGCGGCGTAGGGGGTTGCTGCAGCGTCGTTTCCAAAGTTCCACCCGGTTGGGGAAGAGATCCGTGAGCCCCATCTCTTCGCTGAGCCACACCATGGCCTCACCACCATTGAGATCAAGGGCTTCGGCGCAGAGCAGCAGCAGATCAAGACGCTCCAAACCCCGCCGGGAAAGTGCGCGCTGGGGGTGCAAGGGAGCATCGGCCATGGCTGCGATACTGCCAGCTGCGCAGCCAATTCGTCGACCATGAGCGCCATTGATCTGCGCCAGCTGGTGCGGGACATTCCCGACTTCCCCAAGCCGGGCATCCTGTATCGCGACATCACACCGCTGATGCGCAGCCCTCTGGCCTGGCAGGAGGTGATGCGTCAGATGGCGGCGGTGTGCGAGCGGCTTGAGCCCGATCTGATCGTTGGCATCGAATCGCGGGGCTTCATCGTGGGCACGGCCCTGGCGACCGCCTGCAACATCGGCTTTAGCCCTGTGCGCAAGCCGGGCAAGCTCCCCGGTGAGGTCATCGGCGTGGACTACAGCCTCGAGTACGGCACCGATCGCCTCGAGATCATTCCCGATGGCTTCGAACATCGCCCGCGCGTTTTGATCGTGGACGACCTGCTGGCCACCGGCGGCACTGCCGGTGCCTGCGCCGACTTAGTGAGCCGGGTGGGCGGCAAACTCTGTGGCTTCGCCTTCATCGTGGAGCTGGCAGATCTGGGAGGCAAAACGAAACTCCCCGAGGCAGTCCCGGTGGAATCCCTCATCGTTTATTGAGGACTGCGCTCGCTACTCCAGGGTTGTCTGCCAACTCAGCAGCTGATCAAGCTGCTCAAGGGTGATCAAGCCGAAGCGCCAAAGCACCACAGGCAAAGGCGCCTGCTCTTGCTCTGATTGCTTCAGCCCCAGCTGGAGAGCGTTGTCACTCAGGCCCAGCTCCTGGCGTAAATAGCGGAGCAGGGCCGCGTGGGGCGCTGGCTGGGGCGAGGTGCTGATCACCATGGCGCCATGCTGCTCAGGGCCAGCGCAAGCGGCAAGGCCCATCGCTCATGGCGCTGAGGCTCACGGCTCGCAGCCAGGCTGAACGGGCCAACAGCAGCATGGCCAGCCGGCGCAACGGCAACAGCAGCGGCTGGCGATTGGAGAAGAGACGCACCAGGCCATCGGTGGCCATAAGCACCATGCTGATATCAAGCCAGCGCCGGCGCGCATAACAACCAGGCAGCTGCCGCAACCGCAACGAGCCAGCCTGCACCTGGCCAGCCAGCACCTGCAGGGCGGCCACATCCCGCCAGCAGAGATTGAGGCCCTGGCCGCCCACCGGATGGGAGCGGTGCGCCGCTTCCCCCACCAACACCAGCTCACGGCGGCGCAGCGGCCAGGCGCACTCCAGCGACACGGGGAAGGCGCGGGGTTGATCGAGCAACACCTCCGCCTGCAACGGTTCCGGCAGCGCGGCGCTTAAGGCATCCAGAAAGGCCACCGGAT
>JBIIDQ010000115.1:0-5728 GCA_044238295.1 Vulcanococcus sp. | reverse complement strand
GCCTGCTTCCACTGGCCGGTGAGCGTGCGTTGCTCCGGCTGCCGCAGGCCCGGTCCGAAGCTCTGCACAAACAGCCGCTGCAGCGCTTCGGGGTAGATCGGCCAGGTGATCAGCGCCGCACTGTGCTCGATTGGATCGGGCCGGTTGGCGGGGTTATGGGGATCGAAGATGAACAGCGCCTCCTCCCCGTAGAGCCGACGGCGAGCCGGCTCATCCAGGCAGCGGATCGCTAGTTCTTGTTGCCCGCGAAAGGGATCGTGGCGCGTGAGTAGCCGGAACAGCAGTACCGCCAGGGAGAAGAGATCACTGCTGGTGCTCGGCCTGGCTTGGCCCAGCAGCACTTCCGGGGCCATGAATCCAGGGGTGCCGAGCACGCTTCCCTGGCCCTGTCCATCGATGTCAACGTTGTCGTTGTCGCAGATCAGGATTCGGCCGCTGCTGGGCTCAAGGAACAGGTTGCCCAGGGAAATGTCCTTGTAACAAAGGCCTTTGAGGTGCAGCTGGTGGAAGGCTTCCGCCAGGTGAAAGCAGGCCCGCAGCACGCTCTGCAGGCTGATGTCCAGCTCACCGCCAGCGTGCTGATGGGCACCCACGAAGCTGCCGGGCCGTAGGCCCATCAGGTAGCCGAAGCCTGGTTGAGATCCCTGAATCAGACACTGGCTTGAGGCGCTGGGTGACAGCACCGCCAGCGGCCAGAGGAAATCGGCGTTCGGTGCCCCCAGGCGAATGCTCTGCTGCAGCCTTGAGCGCAGCTGTGGATCCCTGGCGATGCATGCCGGGAAATACCACTTCAAGGCCAGGCGCTCGTCCGCCAGCTTCACCGCAAAGACCTGGCCCTGACTGCCTCCTCCGAGGCCCTGCTCAATCAGCAGCGGCTGCTCTAGGCCCTCGAACTGCAGGCTTGAACCTTGCGGGAGCAACCAGTTCATGCCTGGGCGGTGCTGTCCTGGCCGATGGCCTGGCGGATGCCATTGCGGTGCGCTACTGCGGTGCGGCGGTTGGCGAAGCCGTGGCGGAGGGCCCGGCCATCACGCAGCACCAACACCAAGTTGTGGTCTTTGCGGGAGCCCAGCAGGAGCCAGCCAGCCAGGGCTCCCACCTGCAGTGGCCAGAACAGCAGCGGGAAAGGCAGCAGCAAGAGGCCACCCAGGCAGAGCAGTAGCCACCAGCTGAAGATGTGGGGATGCTGAGGCAGGCTTTGCACAGCCGCCGAGCGGATCTCTGCGACGGCTACCTGGCGCTCGCCCACGCTGATGCTGCGCGGTGCGCTGGCGGTAGGGGGTGCGCTCACCGAGGGCGCAGGGCTTGGTGGTGCCGCAGCAGGTGGCGCTGGGCTGGCGCTGCACTCGAACACCAGCACCGGACCGTTGCGCCCCAGCCGAATCTCGTCACCATCGTCGAGGCGGCGGCACTGACGGACCTGCTTGCCCTCGAGGAAGGTGCCATCGCTGCTCTGCCAGTCGCACACCAGCCAGCCCTGGCTGCGCGAGAACCGCACCACGGCGTGGTGATCCGAGACCCCCTCGAGGTTGGCCAGGCAGAGGCGGTTGGCGGTTGCCCGCCCGATCGTGAGTGGCTGAGCCGGATCCAGCGGTGCCACTTTGCGGCGATCGCTGGCCAGTAGAAGCCGAGCGCTTGGGCTGGTCATGGTTCACCCCGGCGGCGGCGCCACCACAGGCGCCAGTCGTCGCGGAGGTCGTTCCACCAGCCGCCATCACCGTCGCGGTAGGGCACCACGCGGCCAGGAAATAGCAGCGCTTTGCTGGCTAGTCCCAGGGCGATCAGCACCATCACCAACAGCACCCAGCCTGGGATGGCGCCCACCCAAGTAGCAGCGAAGAACGCCCGAATCGCATACAGCCCGATCGTCAATGCCAGCCAAAGCCGGAAGGGTTCCCAGGGGTCCCGCTGGCGCAGCAACGATTGGCTTCAAGGCTGGCCGTAGCCTATGGCCGGGCTGCAACACCCGCCTGGTCATTCCTTCTCAGCTCGAATCCCTGAAAGCGCGGTTGGCCTCGGCGGAGGTGCGCCGGGCTTGGCGCTCTTTGGCTCAGGCGGCGCTGCAGGGGTCCTGGCGTCAGCGTCCGGCTGCCATCGCCCAGGCTTGGAAGCCTCTGCGCGCGCATCAGGCCAGCGTGGAGCTCTGGGCTGGCGGACAGAAACTCACCGAGCTGGCGCTCGAACCCCAGCGCTACAGGGTGGGCCGCGATCCTTCCTGCGACTTGCCCCTAGCCGAAGCCAGCCTCAGCCGGGTGCACGCCATCCTGGAGAAGCAGCGGCCGAGTGATCGCGAGTTCGCGCTCGAAGATTTCAACTCCGCGAACGGGCTGTTTCACCGCGACCGCCGCATCCGTTGGATTCAGCTGCGCGATGGCGATGCGGTGCGGTTGGGCTCTCCTCTCAAGGGTGAGGCACCTGAGCTTCGCTACCGCCATCCCCGCAGCCCGCTTGAGCAGGCGGTGCACCTCCTTGGCATCGCTGCCTTGGCTGGATCCACCCTGTTGGTGAGCGGCATGCTGGTAGCGGCGAGCATCGGCGGTGGTTCGAAGATTCGCTCCATCTCTGGCCCCGTCAAGATCTTTGCGGCCGATGGCCGCCAGGTTGATGCCAAAGAGGGCTCCTCTACGGCCTTGCCCTCGTTGCGCGCCTATCCCCTGCATCTGCGCCAGGCGCTGATGGCTTCCGAGGAGGCCCGCTTTGGCTGGAACAGCGGCATCGATTTGTTTGGCACCTTGCGCTCAGCTCTGCTGGGAACGGGCGGCGGCAGTGGCCTCACCCAGCAAGTGGCCCGGATGGTGTACCCAGAGGTGGGCCGTGATCTGAGCCTCACCCGCAAGCTTCGTGAGCTCTGGGTGGCACTGCAGCTGGAGGTGGGCTTCAGCAAAAACCGGATCCTGAAGCTCTACCTCGATCGCGCCTACCTCGGCCTGGGCACCGAAGGTTTTGAACAAGCCTCTCAGCTCTACTTCCGCAAGTCAGCCACCGATCTCGATGTCGGTCAGGCGTCGTTTCTGGTGGGCCTGCTGCCCAGCCCTAATGGCTACAGCCCCTGCAATCCAGAGGATCCCGGCGCCGGCCTAGAGCGGCGCAATTTGGTGCTCAAGCTGATGCATGAGCAGGGTTGGCTCAGCGATCAAGCCCTGATCGATGCGCAGCGCCGCCCGCTCAATATCGATCCCTCCGCCTGCCGCGAATCCACCTTCAGCAGCTATCCCTTCTTCAGCGACTACGTGGTGGGTGAGCTCGAGGGCACGCGCTTTGGGCTTGATCTCAGCAGTGCTGATGCTGGTGGGAATTACGCCGTGGTCAGCACAATCAATCCCCGCCTGCAGCAGCTGGCGCAAGATCAGCTCAAGCGCTTTCTCGAAGGGCCAGCCGCTGCAGCCGGGCTGAGCCAGGGAGCCCTGATCACGGTGAATACCGAAACCGGCGACATCGTGGCCTACGTGGGTGGGGGTGACTACAGCCGTTCCAGCTTCGATCGTGTGCAGGCTCTGCGTCAGCCCGGCTCCACCTTCAAGGTGTTCCCTTTCCTAGCGGCCCTAGCGGCCGGGATGTCCCCCGCGGATCCGATCTCCTGCTCACCGCTGGCCTACGTGGCGGGATGCCGCAGCGGTGGAGGCAGCATCTCCATGGCCGATGGTTTTGCCTTGTCGGAGAACGTCGTGGCCCTCCGTGTGGCGGAGCGGGCCGGGTTCTCAGCGGTGCTCAAGATGGCGCGTCGCCTTGGTATCTCCACACCGCTCGATGCCGACTACAACACCATGCTGGGTGGCCGCGAAACGTATCTCTATGAGCTGGCAAGGGCGTACGCCGTGGTGGCCAATGGTGGTCGCTCCGTCCCGATGCACGGCGTTAGCCGGATCTATGACTTGGGGATTTGTGGCTCGATCAAAAGCCTGAACAGATGTCCAGAGCGTGGGGTCACCGTGCCAATCGGTGAGCAATCACGTCAGCTGATCAGCCCTGAGGTGGCGGCCAGCATGGATACGCTGCTCGCTGGCGTGGTGCAGCGCGGCACGGGCCGTGCCGCAGCACTGGTGCCCGATGCCCGCGGTAAGACCGGCACCACCAACAACGGCGTGGATGTGTTGTTTGTGGGCTACTCACCAGCCAGCAAGTTGCTCACGGCGATCTGGATGGGCAACGACGACAACACCCCGGCCGAAGCAGCCAGCGGCGCTCTGGTGGCTGATCTGTGGGGGCGTTACATGCAGCAGGCCGCTACAGCAGCTCCCTGATCCTGGTGATCAGGGCCCAGCCCAGCCCGAGCAGAAGACCCCACCCCCAGCTGCTGCTCAGCAGTCGTTGCCAGGGGGAGCTCAGCTCCTGTGAATCCTGCCGCGGTAGTTGCCAGCCAAGTTGCAGTGCCCCGTACACCAGCAGCAAGACCCACGCTGGGATCTCCAGCCCCACGCTCTCGAAGCTGAACGCACGCCAGTGCAGCAGGCTCAATCCCGCCGCCAGGGCAATTAAGGCGCTGATCGCTCCCGATGCACCGCTCCAGAGCCGCTTCACGCCCCAATGACTGGCGCATAGAGCCGACAGGCCAAGACAGGCCAATGCTGTGAGGCTGTAGCGCAGGATCACGGCCCCCAGCGGCAGGGGCGAGTTGCCCAGCAGGATGAGCAGCAGGATCAAGTTGAGGCTGGCTTCAAGCCCATTGCGGTGGATCCAGGCTTGGCTCAGCCATTGCCAGGCCTGACGCGGCTGGGCGGCTTCATTGCTGGCCAGGGGCCAGTGGCGCCGGAGCGGCTTGAGTGGGCCCAAAGCCAGGGCCTGCAGCAACCCCAGCACGACCACCAGCACTACCCCACCGCTCCAGCCCCAGGCGTCGAACAGCGCTCGATCCAGCTCGGTGCCGCTCCAGGCGAAGACCAAAGCGCCGGCTGCGGATAGGGCAAGACCAGGTGCAAACAGCTGCAGATCGCCGAGGAGGGTGGGGGGGCGTTTGGCTGCAGCACGAGGAGCAATCGCTTCGGCGGTGCTCGCCGGCTCAGGTGCTGTTGCGGTTGGCGGGGTTGCGGGTTCGCTGCCGCCGTTCTGCCCCGTGGCCGCCTCCAGTAGATCCAGGAGCTCTTGCAGCACCGCAGGTGAATAGGTGCTGCTGAGCTGGCTTGTCAGGCTCGCCAGGGCGGATTGCTGCGCGGCGCCCTGGCTATGGAGCGCTTGAAGCAGCAGGGGCTGACCTGCCAAATCGCGGATGGGGCCCCGCAGGCTGTCGTTAGCCCCAAGAGCATCCATCAGCCGGTTGGTGAGGGCCCGCGATTGACGCAGGCTGCTGGCATCCGCCGCCAACCACTGGCGCACCTGTTCCCCCAGATCGTGGCCGACGCCCATTCGTGCCTTCTCGCAGGCTCACACTAAAAAAGCGCCCCCTGAGGGGCGCATTAGAGCAGAGATTGAAGCTGGTTCAGGCTTTGCTGGCTTGCACGCGAGCGCGGGCGCGGGCTAATTCCTGCTGTGCCTTGATCTTATCGGTGCTGGAGGGCTGACCCTCGAACTTGGCGAGAGCAGCCGTTGCTGCGTCGAGTTCCTTGCTGGCGGCCTCAGCGTTGATGTTGCTGCCGAGTTCGGCAGCATTCACCAAAACGGTGACCTCATCAGCGTCGACTTCAGCAAAGCCTGCCTGGAGGGCAATGGCTTTCCAGCCATTGCCTTCACGCACCCGTAGCACACCGAAATCAAGGGCGGTGAGCAGGGAGACGTGACCGGGAAGGATGCCGAG
>JBIIDQ010000114.1:0-5768 GCA_044238295.1 Vulcanococcus sp. | reverse complement strand
GCCCGTAGTTCTGCAGCCCGTGCGTTCATCCGACTCACCAACACCATTGATCTCAGATCTGCACGCTGCGGTTGCCGATCTGCGCGGCACGTCGCGTGCTCCAGCCGGCCGGCGCCTGCTGCTCTTGCTCAGCCTGTTGGCTCTCGGCGGAGTGATCTTTTGGAGCGTGGAGTGGTGGCCCCTGAGGTTGGTTGCCGCCGTGCTGGTGGCGCTGGCTGAAACGCTGCTGTTGATCGCCACCCATGAGGCCTGCCATGGCACCTTGCTGGGGCGCCGCCGCCTGGAGCTGGCCCTTGCGGCGCTGATCAGTTGGCCGATGGCCTGGCCGCTTTGCACCTATCGGCTGCTACACGGCCTGCACCACCGCTGGAACGGGTCGGATTCGCGCGATCCGGAACGCCTGCACCGCCAACAAAGCGGCCAGTGGCGGTGGTTGTTGTTGGAAGGCGGGGCGGGTCTGATCCTGCGGACCGTGCAGGAAGCACTTGCGTTGCAAGCTCAGCACCCCGGGCTGCGCCGGGCCCTGCTGACCGATGCCCTCGGGGTGTTGGTGGTGCAGGGTGTGTTGCTGATGTTGGTGCTGCAGCACGGCCAGTTTTTGGCCTACGCGCTCTGCTGGCTCCTGGTGGAGCGGCTGGCGGGTGCGCTCCTGCAGCTGCGGGGTGCGATTGAGCACTGGCAGCTGTGGCGGCCCCAGGCCCATCCCTTGCTCACCCAGCTCTACAGCTCCCGCACGGTTGACGTACCCGCCTGGGTGAACGAGCTCCTGGGGGGCTTACCCCATCACAGCGTTCATCACGCTTTTCCGGCGCTGTCAACCGCAGCGCTCCCTGAGGCCACCGAACGGGTCGAGGCTGTGCTGCAGGCCCATGGCTATTCGCCGCTGCCGCGTTGCCAGGGTTACGACCAGGCGTTGAAGCTGCTGGGTTGAAGATCCGGGTGGACGGCTGCCGCCTCCTGGAGCTTCTCCAGAAGTGGTGCCATCCACGGTTTCCAGATCTCTGCGGCCGCGCCATGGCTGCACGGCTTGTAGAGGCTGCGGGCCCGGATCGTGTTGAGGAACAGCAGCAGCTCCTGCTGCGTGAGTTCCACCGAAATAGAGCGCATGCCAGAACCTCCCGAACGGGGATCAGCAACCTCTAAGGGAGGCTCTGGAGCGCGGCTGTGGCCTGCCGCGCCTCTGCTGCAGATCAGCCGTTGGCCTGCGGCCCGCTGGCTAGATCCAGCGGGAACTGATGGGCATTGCGCTCATGGATCGCCTCGATGCCGAGATTGGCGCGCGTGAGCACATCGGCCCAGGTGGGAATCACGCGGCCCTGGTGATCGAGAACCGAGTGATTGAAGTTGAAGCCATTGAGATTGAAGGCAAAGCTGCACACCGCCAACGCTGAACACCAGATGCCCACCACGGGCCAGGCCGCCAGCCAGACATGGATGCTGCGGCTGTTGTCACTGGTGGCGTAGGGCATGATCACGCGCCCGAGATAGGCATGGGCTGCCACCAGGTTGTAGGTGGGTTCGTGCTGACCAAACAGGTAGCCGCGGTTGATCGATTCGTCTTCCGTGGTTTCGCGAATCACCGTGCTCGTGACCAGCGAGCCATGCAGGGCCGCCAGCAGAGCACCTCCGAAGCTGCCGGCCACGGCCAGCATGTGCAGCGGGTGCATCAGCACGTTGTGCTCGGCCTGAAGCACCAACATGAAATTAAAGGTGCCGGAGATGCCGAGGGGCATGCCGTCGGAAAAGGATCCCTGCCCCAGCGGGTACACCAGAAAAACCGCCATGGCTGCGGCCCATGGGGCTGAAAAGGCCACGGCGATCCAGGGGCGCATGCCCAGCCGATAGGACAGCTCCCACTGCCGGCCCATCCAGGCGGTGATGCCAATCAAGAAGTGAAACACCACCAATTGATAGGGGCCGCCGTTGTAGAGCCACTCCTCCACGCTTGAGGCTTCCCACAGGGGATAGAAGTGCAGCCCGATGGCATTCGAGCTCGGCACCACGGCGGCACTGATCAAGTTGTTACCCCCGAGCAGTGAACCGATCACCGGTTCACGGATGCCATCGAGATCCACAGGGGGCGCCGCCACGAACGCCATCACAAACACGCTGGTGGCCGTGAGCAGGGTGGGGATCATCAGCACACCGAACCAGCCGATGTAGAGGCGGTTGTTGGTGTTGGTGATCCATGCGCTAAAGCGCCGCCAGGGATTCACCCAGGCAGCTGAAAGTGCTGTTGTCATTGTTCTGCGAGTGATCACACGCCGTTGCCCTTGGGCTTTGATCTGGCTTGAGGCGTGTGGTGAATGGTTGAGGCGAGACGCTGATGCCAGAGACGGCTGTTGGTTGTCTCAGCGGGGTGCGTCATCGCCCTGATCAACCCTGATCGCCGCTGCAACCCTCTGCTCCCTCGGGATCAGCTCCGCGGTTGAACCGCCATCGATCTGCTGCAGTTCACACCTCGCTGTGTTTTGCGCCCTTGTGTAAACCGGGAGCACCTTCATCCCAGGCCTCATGTTCCTGCGAACCCGCGCCGATGGCTCGATCGTGGAGGTGTTGAGCCTGCCGCAGCTGTTTGACCCCTTTGCTGCCAGCGTGCAGGGTCGTTTGCACGCTGGTGAAGAGCTGCAGGAGCCCGAGGCTTTTGTTAAAGCCGAACTGATCTTCCCTTCGGGGGAGTTGTTGCCCCAATGCTGGCTCGATCCCCACTACCAGCAGCCATGAGGTCCAGCACCTGGGTATCGGTGACAGGGTCGAAGTGCTGATACCAGGCCCCCACCGCCCCAAGGTCATCCACCTCGGCCAGAGCGATCAGTTCATCGAGCTGCAGGCGCAGTCTGCCGGCCAACTGCCGATCGATCACCGGCACCGCCAGCACCAGCTGGCTGGGGTTGGCCTGCTGCAGCGATTGCAGGGCTGCCCGCACGGTGAGCCCTGTGGCCACGCCGTCATCTACCACCAACAGGGGGCGTTGGCCCAGAGACGACAATGCTGGGTCGCCATAGAGGCGGCGGCGGCGTTCGAGCTCGCGGCTCTGCTCCGCCACGATCCGCTTCCGCAAGGCGGCATCGAGACCTTGGGTGCTGGTGATGGCGTCGTCCCAGATCAACACGCCCCCGGGTGCGATCGCTCCGAGCGCCAGCTCCGGTGCCCGTGGGTGCGCCAGTTTGCGCACGGCCCAGCTCGCCAGGGGCAGCTCCAGGGCTCGGGCGACTTCCGCGGCCACCACGATGCCCCCGCGCGGCAGTCCCAGCACAAGCGCATCGGGGTGGCGCCGCCACGGCATCAGTCGTTCGGCGAGGGCGCGGCCGGCGTGGTGGCGGTCACGCCAAAGCGCGGTTGCTCGAGCCATGGCGATGGGTTCTCCAGATGGTGCGCAGCTGATCGGCAAGCAGTGGTGCCGGGATGCAGAGCAGCAACCACCACCACAACTGTGATGGGATCGGCGCCATCTGGAAGGTTTGGGCCAGGGGCGGCCAGCCCTGCAGAAGGGCGAAGGCCAACAGCTCCGTGGCAATGCCCAGCAGCAGCAGGGCATTGGGGCGTTGCTTGATTCGCCCGCGGCAGGCCAGGGCCGTGCCCACCTGGGCCGCCACGATCGAGCCCAGGGCCACGGCAGAGGCCTGCTGCTGCGTAGCCATCACGGCCGCGGAGGCGTTGTGGTGCAGCAGATCCGCCGCCACGGCGCGCAGGCCGTTCAGATCCACCCCCTGGCGCCACCAGGTGAGCCCGTAGCCGCCCATGGCCAGGAGTCCTTCGATCAGGCCAAAGAACAGATAGGCCTCCTTCATGAGGGCACGATCCAGCAGCGGTTGGTCGCGATGCCGTGGTGGCCGGTTCATCACCTCCGGTTGGGCTGGCTCGGCCCCCAGGCCTAGGGCTGGCAGCAGATCGGTGCCCAGGTCGATCGCCAGGATCTGCAGCACGGTGAGGGCTGCCGGAATCCCCAGCAGCAGCATGGTGAGAAATGGCGCAACCTCCGCCACATTCGAGGCGAGGATGTAAAGGATGAAGCGGCGGATGTTGTCGTACACGCCGCGGCCGTGCCGCACCGCCGAGACGATCGTGGCGAAGTTGTCGTCCACCAGCACGATGTCGGCTGCTTCTCGCGCCACATCCGAGCCGCTGCTCCCCATCGCAATGCCCACATCCGCGGCCCTGAGGGCTGGGGCGTCGTTCACCCCGTCGCCGGTCACGGCCACCACTTCTCCGAGAGTCCGGTAGGTGTGCACGAGCCGCAGCTTCTGCTCCGGCGCCATGCGAGCGAAGACCAGTCGGGAGCGGTACTTGAGCAGTTGGCGCAGCTGAGCATCGCTGAGCCGCGCCAGGTCGCTGCCGTTGATCACCCGCACGGGGTCGTGGTCGGCATGGGCCGGTGCCTCCAGCAGCCCGATCTGCCGCGCGATCGCTTCAGCGGTGAGGCCGTAGTCGCCCGTCACCATCGTGACCTTGATGCCGGCGCGGTGGCAGGCAGCGATTGCTTCGCTCACGCCTGGCCGCGGTGGATCCATCAATCCCACCAGGCCCAGCAGCACCAGCTGCTGCTCCTCCAACTCCTCTCGCTCAGAGGGTTTGCAGGCGATCGCCAATACCCGATACCCCTGCCGTGCCATCACATCATTGGCCTCAGCCACGAGCTGCCGTTCAGCCCGCCCCAGCGGCACCACCATGCCGGCGCGCCACCAATGGCTGCAGCGCTCCAAGAGCTCAAGCGGTGCCCCCTTGCTGCCCACCATCCAGGTGCAGGGCTGTGGCCAACGGTGATCGCTCTGCCAGTGCAGCAGCACGCTCATCAATCGCCGCTCGGAATCGAAGGGCAGCTCCTGCAGCCGCGGCAGTCGCTTCCGTTCTTGATCCAGCTCGAGGCCGGAGCGCTGGGCGCCCTGCTGCAGCGCCGTTTCCGTGGGATCGCCAACCTCCAGGGAGGCGTTGCAGCACAGGCCAGCGATCAGCAGCAGCAGGTCTTGATCGTCTCCCCAGATGCTCTGCAGCGTCATGGCGTTGGCCGTGAGCGTGCCGGTTTTGTCGGTGCAGATCACACTCACGCAGCCGAGCGTCTCCACCGCCGAAAGCCGCCGCACCAGGGCCCGCTCCCTGGCCATCCGCTTCACCGCCAAGGCGAGGGCCAGCGTGACGGTGGGGAGCAGGCCCTCCGGCACATTGGCCACGATGATGCCGATTGAGAACACGAGGCTCTCCAGGGGTTTCACTCCTACCAAGAGCACCCCGCCTAAAAAGGCCAGCGCGCCCATGCCTACGGCGATCCCCGTGATGGTGCGCACGATCCGCCCCACCTGCACTTCCAACGTGCTGGCACCCCGTTCGACGCCCGCACTGAGGTGCGCCACGTGGGCAAATTCGGTGTCGGCACCGGTGGCGTACACCAGGGCTTGAGCTCGGCCGCTCACCACGCTGGTGCCGGTGGGAAGCAGGTTGCTGGTTTCTGAAGGGGTACCTCGCGGCGACTGGCTAGCTGCGCTGCGTGCCACCGGCAACGACTCACCGGTCAGCACGGCGGCATTGAGCGATAGCTCCACCGCCTCGATGACGCGGCAGTCGGCAGGCACCTGATCCCCAGCCTCGAGCTCCACCAGATCGCCCGGCACGAGCCCATCCACCGGCAGGAGCTTCAGAACTCCATCGCGCCACACCCGCACTTGCCTGGGAAGCACATTGGTGAGGGCTGCCAATGTGCGCTCGGCCTGGAAGTCCTGCCAGAAGCTGAACACTGCATTGATCAGCACCACGCTCCAAATCGCCCAGCCCAG
>JBIIDQ010000113.1:0-5770 GCA_044238295.1 Vulcanococcus sp. | reverse complement strand
GCTGCGTTCCAGCCAGCGGCGGCAGCCCACCAGTCGTGGCGCCGGTTGATCGGCTGGCCAGTGGGCCAGTGCTTTGAGGGTCACCTCTGCGCCGATCCCTGCCGGATCCCCGAGGGAAATCGCTAGGTGAGCCCGCCTAGCGTGGATGGGGCTGGCTTGGTTGAGCATGCTGCGCTGGGTGTTGTTGCTGCTGATCGGCTTCGGCCTGGTGAAGGGTGTGGAGGGCGGTTGGGTGGAGCTGCACTGGCAGCGGCTGCTGCACGACGTGGGGGTTCCGTTTGTTCCAGATCCCGAGAATCCTGCACCCCAGGGTCAGCAGACTTAAGTCGTCGCTCTTTGCTCTTCCGCCAGGCTGGCGGCGAAGCCCTCGCGGTAGCTGGGGTAGCGGAGCTTGTACCCAAGTTCGCTGCAGAGCCGTTGATTGCTGACCCGCCGGTTGTCAGCCCAGAAACTCAGGGCCATCGGGCTCATTTGAGGGGCGATGGTCTCGAAGCGATGCACCGCCGGCAGCTTGCAGCCCAGAAGGTGGGCGGCGTAGCCCAGGGTTTCGGTGGAGGGGCACGGCGCGTTATCGCTCACATTGATCACGTCAGGCTGCAAGGTCTCGGGCTGGTCGCTGGCGTGGAGCAGTGCTCCCACGATGTCGTCCACGTGGATACGACAGAACCTCTGGCCTGGTTTGTGGACCAGCCGTGCCGAACCGCTACGCAGTTGTTCAAATGGACAGCGGCCCGGTCCATAAATGGCCGGCAGCCTGAAGCTCTGCACCGGTAAGCCGCTCTTCAACCAGCGTTGCTCACAGTCCAACCGCGCTTGGCTGCGGGGCAGGGTTGGCTGTGTGGGCGAGTGCTCGTCGACCCAAGCCCCCTGGCTATCGCCATAGACCCCTGTGGTGGAGAGGTACCCCACCCAACGCAGCGGCATGCATCGCAGTGGCTCCAGCAGGTGCTCGAGGGCCGCGTCGGATCCATCGGCCTTGGTCGGCAGGGTGATCAGAACATGGCTGAGCTGGTCTGGAAGCGATGGGATCGCCTGGACTTCAGCGTCGAAGTGCAGCCAGGTGAGTGGGGAAGAGGCTGCATGCGGGGCGGCCTGATCGCGTTCGCGGCGATGGGTCAGCCAAACCGTGGCGCCCCGCTCTGCGGTGGCGCGGGCGAAGCGCTCGCCGGTGTAACCGCCGCCGACGACCAGCACCCTGGCCCCCGGGTTGACAGCACGGGAGGTCATGAGTACACCTGTATCACTAATTGGAGTCGGCGATGACCGCGTCCTGTTTCTCTACTCCCTTGGCTGTCGGTCGCGTCTTGGAGCGGCGTGCGCCTTTGCTGGCGTCGTTGCCCGTTGCGCGCCCGCGGATCCGCCGCCGCCAGCTGGTGTGGCCAGCAGTGGTTGCGCTGCTGCTCGGGGCTGCCTTGTTGGCACCGGAGCAGCCCGCTGCGCAGGCGGAGATCTGTGAGCGGCATAACGGCGTTGCCGCCTGTCGCATCTGGTGAGTCCAGCGGATCAAGCCGCTTGGAGGCCCACGGGTGCTCGTTGGGGGCTGGCCCACTGCAGCAGGCGCATGGCGAGACGAAGGTCGCCATCGGTCCAGGCCCGGATGGCCATGGCCCGCCGGGGGTCATAAAAGCGTTGGCGTCTGTACCACTCGAAAGCGTCAGCGTCGCTCTTGCGGCCATTGCAGGCGAGGCAGGCCGGAACGCAGTTTTCGGTGGTGCTCAGGCCGCCACGGCTCTGGGGGAGCACGTGGTCGATGGATTCAGATGGTTTCCCGCAATAAATGCAGGTTTTATGAGTAAATGAATGGAGAGATTGTCTCCAGCGACGAACACGAAGTTTGGGGCACAGATCCTCAAGGAACACCGCATCCCTGGAGTGCATCCGCGTGGTTCGGTTGCGATGAGTTTGCCTGCAGCAGCTGGGATGTCAATGTGTCGAGCGATGCAGTTTTTGTGTTTGATCGCGTCGCTTGCGCTGCCTTAGGGCGTCGTTAGAATCACAATCGCTGCGTAGGGCTGCTCGCATCGCAGCCTGCGGCGCTTTCGCCAAGCCCCCTCGCCCCTTGCCCGCACGCCCTCAAGCGCCGCAGCGCTGTCTGATGCGTCTTGGGGTCTCCGGTTGCATTGAGCTGGAGCTGCCCTTCGATGCCGTCACCCAGGCGCAGCTGCGGGCCGTGCGGCCGCGGGGGCATTGGTCTGGCCGGCGCGGTTGCTGGCAGTTTCCCCTGGAGGCGGCGGCGGTGTTGCGGGGGCAGTTCGGGCATCGCTTCGCCGTTGCACCCGATCTGGAGCAGTGGTTTACCTGGCTCGAGCAGCCTCTGCCGCCCCTGCCGCCCCATCGCCGGCTGGTGGAGCGCGCCAGCCTGGAGCAGCCCCTGCCGGATGGCCGCAGCCTGTTTGCCCATCAGCGGGCGGCGGCGCGCTGGTTGCTGGCCCGCCGTGGGGCTGTTTTGGCCGATGCCATGGGTCTAGGCAAAACCCTCACCGCTCTCGCGGCGGCCCGGGCCATGGTGCGCGCTGCCGATTGCCGGATCGTGGTGGTGGCACCCGCCGGATTGCATCAGCACTGGCGCCAGGAAGCCTCGGCCTTGCAACTCCAGTTGGAGTTATTGAGTTGGGCCCGGTTGCCCGCTGAGTTGCCTCCGGCCGGCACGGTGTTGATCGCTGATGAAGCCCACTACGCCCAGAACTTGCAGGCCAATCGCACCCAGGCCTTCCTGCGCCTAAGTCGTCATCCGCGGCTCAGAGCGGTATGGCTGCTCAGTGGCACGCCAATGAAAAACGGCAGGCCCGTGCAACTGTTTCCGTTGCTGGCTGCAATCGGCCATCCCTTGGCTGCTGATCAGCGGGCCTTTGAGGAGCGCTACTGCCAGGGGCATTGGCTCGAACGGGGCGGCAAGCGCCAGTGGCAGGCCATGGGCGCAACCCATCTCGAGGAGTTGCAGCGGCTCACCCGTCCGCTGGTGCTGCACCGCCGCAAACAGGATTGTCTGGATCTACCGCCCAAACAGCGCCTGATCGTGCCGGTCAGCCTCAGCGATGCGGAGGGCCAGGGTTTCCAGCACTGTGTGCAGCTCAAGGTGGATGACTACCGCACGCGCGCAGCGGCAGGCCTGGTGCGGCGGGATGCGGAGGTGCTGGCGGTGTTCACGGCCCTCCGCCAGATCAGTGCCGAATACAAACTGCCTGCGGCCACGGCTTTGGTGCAGCGCTTGCTGGCGGCCGGGGAAGCGGTGGTGGTGTTTACGGCGTTTGTGGCGGCGGCGCAGCTGTTGCACGCGCGTCTCGGCGGGGCCCTGCTCACGGGCCGTCAGCCGGCGGCGGAACGCCAGAGGATCGTGGATGGCTTCCAGGCCGGCGCTGAACCCCTATTGGTGAGTACTTTCGGCGTGGGCGGTCTGGGCTTCACCCTGCACCGTGCTCGCCACGTGGTTTTGCTCGAGCGCCCGTGGACTCCCGGGGATGCCGAGCAGGCGGAGGATCGCTGCCATCGCATCGGGATGCAGGGCAACCTGCACTGCCATTGGCTGCAGCTTGGGGTGGCTGATCAGATGGTGGATGATCTGATCGCGAGCAAGGCGGAGCGCATCGAGCTGCTGCTCAGGCGCCGCGCCCTGCCGACTTTGGTGCGGCAGTTGCTGGACCAGTGGTGAGCACTTGGCAGCTCTTGGCCCGCAGCTGAATCTCCTCCACCAGGATTGGGTCTGGTGCCGGGGTCTTCGGCAGTCGCTTGAGGAGCTCTGCCGCAGCGAGGCTGTCGCTGCAGGCAGCCTTGTTGTCACCCGTCAGGCTGTGGAGCAGCGCCCGCTCATTGCGCGGTTGGGGTTGCTGCGGATGGGCGTCCACCACTTCGTTGCAGCGCGCCAGTGCCCGCCGCAGCTTCTTCATCTCCACCTGGTTGAGGCAATCGCCAAGCCCAGGCAGGGTGGTGGTGGGATCGGCAGGAGTGCTGACGCAACCTGTCAGCAACATGAAGGCCACGGTGGCGGCCGTACCCAGGGCCTTGCCGTTAATAGGCGTAGCGCTCGCTGCGCGGTGCCGCAGCATCGCTCTGGTTGGTGGTGCTGCTGGCTTCGCTCTGCTCCTTTTGCTTTTGCTGCTGCTCCTGAACCGCATTTGCATAGAGATCACCGAGATATTTGCCGCAGTCGGGGTAGGTGCCGGGGTTCTGAACCACAGCTTCGGTGATCATCACCGCGGCGTGCTCCGGCGAGGTTTTGAACAGGCTGGCGCTCTGGCGTTTGATCAGGGCATAGGCCGCCAGCCAGCTCACCTCATGGTTGTTGCCGGAGTTGCGCATAAAGCAGTACACCTGGGCTCCCTTGGCCGCTGGCCCAGAGGGTTCCGTGGCGGCTTGAACGCTCTGGCCGAAGCTCAGGCTTGCTGCCGTCAGCATCAGGGCCGGCATCACCCCTGTGAGAGCTGAACGGAGCATGGATCGAGCAGTTCGAAGTGTCCCAAGGTATCGGTCGCCTCGGCGGAGATCCAGTGCAGCGCTTCAGTTTCAGGACGTTGGGGGCTGTGTGTAGCAGCTGGCCACAAGGAGGCGTACGGCCAGCGGTAGGACCAGCAGCACCGTAATCAGACGAACGGCGTGAAGGACGGCCGCGCCCACACCAAATTCAGCTCCCACCAGGCTCATGCCGCTAATCACCCCCTGGAGCGGCTCCGAGTACCGCTACCAGCGGATCGATGCCCAGCAGACGGCTGCACCACAACCCCACCACCAGCCCGGTCATCACCAGGGTGACGGTGATGAGCAGGGCTGGCTTCCACAGCTGTTTCAGTTCGAGCAGGGCAGTGCTGGTGAGGCTGGTACCGATCACGGTGCCGATGAGGATCTCCAGGGCGGTGCGCGTCCCCAGCGGCCAGTTCGCGGCTTCCAGACGACCACTGAAGCTCAGCAGTCCAGCTCCGATCAGAGCGCCAGCAAGGGGCGCGGCGGGAATACCTGTACGCGATGCGAGCAATCCCCCACCCAGCCCAGCCATCAGATAAGCGAGTAGCTGCAGGGGCACGCTCATCGCTGTCAGGTGTTGGAACGGTTCAAGTCTGCTGGCTGCCTGGACGCATTTGTGTTGTCATCGGAGCACTTGGGTTGTTCAGCATGGCCGGCGAATCGGTGTCCTTCAGGATCACGCGATCCACCGAAGATCTGGCGCAGACGGTGGCCGCACTCTCCCAGCGCTTGGTGAGGCTTGAGCAACGCCTCGCCTCCCTGGAATTGCAGCTTGATCGAGTTGCCGCTGAGCCCGAGCCCGATCCGGACGATTTGCTCCGTCTGGATCGTGTTGCCACGCTGTTGGCTGATTGTCGGAGCCTTCTGGATGACGCATCAGAGAACGACCCAGTGAATGACGAGGAGGGGCAGACCCTGTTGGCGGCCTGACAGCAACCTTGGCAGCGGTGCCAAAATGGGAAGAAAGCGAACCATGGCCTTCTCCAACAGCCGTCGCCCCGCCCCAACGCCCGCTTGTCAGAAGCATGGATATGCAGACGGTGGTCACCAGCTTGAAAAGCTTGAATTCGCTCTCGCGGTAGCGATCACCCGCGGAGATCAGCAACGGGTGGAGCAGCTCCGTGAACAGATCGATGCCCTTGGTGGTAACCGCGAAGAGCCGGGAACCTGATCCTTTCTCTGTGCTGATCTCTGTGCTGATTCGATGATCGGGCTGTGGTTGGCTGTTTGATCACCACCACGCCCGGTAACATCGGCGCAAGCCAATGTCGACGCATGCAAGCGACACGTCAGGCTCCGGCACCTGCTGCTCGCC
>JBIIDQ010000112.1:0-5913 GCA_044238295.1 Vulcanococcus sp. | reverse complement strand
GTGCCGCTCTGCTGCACCAGCTCGTTGTGGTGACCCTGCTGCACGAGGCGGCCGCCATCCATCACCAGGATGCGATCGCAGGCGGCGGCAGCTGAGAGCTGATGGCTGATCATCAAGATCGTCCGATCCTGCTGGCTGCGCACCGACTGCAAGATGTCAGCAGCGGTGTTGTTGTCCACGCTGGCCAGAGCATCATCGAGCACCAACAACGGGGCCTGAACCAGCAGCGCGCGGCCCAGGGCGGTGCGTTGACGCTGACCGCCACTGAGGGTGATGCCGCGCTCGCCAACAAGCGTTCCGTAGCCATCGGGGAAGCCGCGGATGTCACCTTCCAGACGGGCCTGGATGGCCGCCTGCTCCACGACGGCTTGTTCAGCCTCCGGTTCGCCGTAGCGCAGGTTGTCGGCCAGGGTTGCGGTGAAGAGGTAGCCCTCCTGGGGCACCAAGGCAACCTGGCGTCGGAGATCGTCGAGGGTGACGGCGGTGATGTCGGTGCCGTTGAGAAAGAGTGCCCCAGCGGGTACCTCCACCATGCGACCGAGTGCCCGGGCCAGGGTTGTTTTGCCGCACCCCACGGGCCCCACCACGGCCACCAGCTCACCGGGCGATAGCTGGAAGCTCACATGATCCAGGGCCAGCCGTTCTGCATCGGGATAGCGCAGGCAAAGCTCACGAGCCTCAACCGCAGCGGCTCGGCGTTTGGGGCTTTGTGGTGGTGCAATCGGCTGTGGCTGGGCAGGGGAGGTCACTCGCGGTTTGCGCTTCAGCAGTTCCTCCACCCGCTCCAGGCTCACCTGACCGGTTTGGAACGTGTTGAGGGTGAAGCCCAGTAGAGCGGTGGGAAACACCAGGCGCTCTACATAGAGGATCAAGGCCACCAGATCGCCGATGCTCAGGCGACCTGTTTCCAGTTGACCACTGCCAAGGGCTAGCAGCAGAAGCAGGCTCACAGAAGAGATGCCCTCGAGCAGTGGAAACAGCGTGCTGCGGGTACGGGCCAACTGCAGGGCATCGTCGCGATAGCGGCGGTTGCGATCGGCGAATGCCTGACGTTCGGTGGCCTCTTGGCCGTAGATCTTGATCGCATTGATCCCGGAGAGGTCTTCCTGGATCAGATCGCTGAGCTGGGCGAGTGCTTCCTGTTGCCGCCGCTGCTGCCGCATCATCCGGCCGCCGAACAGGCGCACCGTGACCAGCATCAGTGGGTAGAGCCCTACGGCCGCAAGGCTGAGCAGTGGGTCGATGGCCAGCATGGCCGGCAGGGTGAGCGCGTAAGCCAGCACCGTGTTGCTGAGGCTCAAAACGGCGAAGCCCAGCAAGCGACGGACGTTTTCCACATCGCTTGTGGCACGGCTGATGACCTCACCGCTGCCGGTGGTCTGCACCCAGCCAGGTTCCTGGCGCAGCATGTGATCGAAGATCTGCTGCTTGAGGCCCGCCTCCACCTGGCGACCAACGCCGAACACCAGCATCCTTGACCACAGCCGCACGGCCCCCATCACCGTTGCCAGCGCAATGATCAGCGCTGCCTGGCGCAGCACATCGCTGAAGGTGAAACCGTCCTGCAGGTCGTCGATGACGCCCCGCACCAGTAGCGGCAGCGCGACACTCAACAGGTTCACGACGACCAGGGCAGCCACCCCCAGCAACACCGTGCGGCGATAGGGCCTCAAGTAGCGCCCGATCAATCCGAACCGGATGGCTGCCATGACGCATCGCAGGAAGCTGCCAACCTAGGGAGCCAGCCTTTGTTCAAGCGTTTTGGCCACCAGCGATCAGCCGGAGCAGCAACATCCTCTCTATGCAAGCGATCGCGATCTGGTGGATTCACTGCTGGCCACTCAGCAGCCCGTTGACGCGCAATTGGTTGACCTGGGCCGGCTGTTGATGCGCTACTCCGGCTTTCCTGGAGCCCTCGATCTTCAGGACGATCTGCAGAAAACGCTGCGGCTTTGGGGATTGAGCCGCGATGAACTCAACCAACGCTGCCGCGCCATCTGGGCCGGAGGCTTTCGGCCTGGAGCCGACCCGCAAGAGCAGGCCGTGGGCTCGGGTTTTGATACCGCCGATCAAGACAGCCCCTGATTGTTTTTTCTGCTACACCAGCTCCATCTGCTTGCGCCCTCATGGCCGCTGCCCTTTCCTGGCCTGCCCTGCTGGAGCAGCTGTTGCAGGGCCAATCCCTTCAGGCTGAGCAGGCCACTGCCCTGATGCAGGCTTGGCTTGCTGAGGAACTTGAGCCTGTTCTGACCGGTGCTTTGTTGGCAGCCCTACGGGCCAAGGGGGTCAATGGTGAGGAGTTGGCTGCCATGGCTCACGTGCTGCGGCAGGCCTGCCCGCTGCCTGGACCACGCCCCGATCTTCCCCTCGTGGATACCTGTGGCACCGGCGGTGATGGTGCCAACACCTTCAACATTTCCACGGCAGTGGCTTTCGTGGCTGCCGCCTGTGGTGCTCACGTGGCCAAACACGGCAATCGCAGCGCTAGCGGCAAGGTCGGTTCTGCTGACGTCCTTGAGGCCGCTGGTCTCAATCTCAAAGCTGCGCCAGCCGAGGTGGTGGCGGCGCTCGAGCCAGCCGGAGTGACCTTTCTCTTTGCCCCTGGTTGGCATCCAGCGCTGGTGGGATTGGCACCGTTGCGCCGCGCCCTTGGCGTGCGCACGGTCTTCAACCTGCTGGGGCCATTGGTGAATCCGTTGCGCCCAGACACCCAGGTGCTGGGTGTTGGTGCTGCTGACTTACTTGATCCCATGGCCGATGCGTTAGCCCGGCTTGGATTGCAGCGGGCTGTGGTTGTCCATGGCCATGGCGGTCTTGATGAGGCCTCGCTCTCCGGGCCTAGTCAGCTGCGGCTGATCGAGAACGGCCAGGTGCGTTCTGACACCATCACACCCGAATCCGTGGGGTTAGCGCAGGCACCCATGCAGGACCTGGTGGGTGGCGAACTGGCCGACAACCAAGCGATCCTTGAAGCCGTTCTGCAAGGCCGCGCCAGCGCCCCTCAGCGTGACGTGGTTGCCCTGAATGCTGCCCTGGTGCTCTGGGCTGCTGGTCGGGCTGAATCGGTTGCGGCAGCCGTACCGATGGCTCTGGATGCCATGGCCAGTAGTAAGGCATGGCAACGGTTTGAGGCGCTTCGCACCGCCCTGCAGGCAACTGCGGCCTGATCCACCCTTCAGGGGATGATGGAGGCCATGACAACAGCCTCCTCCCCTTCCCCCGCCCTCCTGGTGCTGGCCGATGGCCTGGTGTTGCGCGGTGAATCGTTTGGTGCCACCGGTACGGCGGTGGGCGAGGTGGTGTTCAACACCGGTATGAGCGGATATCAGGAGGTCATGACTGATCCCAGCTACGCCGGTCAGCTGGTGACCTTCACCTATCCCGAACTTGGCAACACGGGGATCAACAGCGCGGATCAGGAAGCCGATGCCCCTCATGTGCGTGGCGTCATCGCCCGGGAACTGGCACCAATCCCCAGCAACTGGCGCTCCGAGGACAGCCTCGAGGCTTGGCTCAACAGGCACAACGTTGTGGGCATTCGTGGCCTCGATACCCGTGCTCTTGTGCGGCATCTGCGGGAAGGGGGTGCCGTCAATGGGGCGATCAGCACCGATGGCAGCTCGCCCCAGGTTCTGTTGGAGCAGGTGCGATCCGCCCCTTCAATGGCGGGTCTGAACCTGGCTCAGCGGGTCACGACCAGTGCCGCCTACGAATGGACGGCGCTCTGTCCAGCGGCCTTTGACCAGCGCCTGCAGAGCAATCCGGCGCAGCCCTATCGCGTGGTGGCGATCGACTTCGGCATCAAGCGCGCCATCCTCGAGCGGTTAGCCGCTCACGGATGTTCCATCACCGTTTTGCCAGCTGATGCCACCCTTGAGCAGGTGCTAGCCCACCAGCCCGAGGGTGTGTTCCTCTCCAATGGCCCCGGCGACCCATCCGCCGTGACCAGTGGAATCAGCCTGGCGCGCCATCTGCTTCAGCAGAGCGACCTTCCGGTCTTTGGAATCTGCCTAGGGCACCAGATCCTGGGCTTGGCAATGGGTGGCAGCACCTACAAGTTGGGCTACGGCCACCGCGGCCTGAATCATCCCTGCGGCAGCCCTGGAGTGGTGGAGATCACGAGTCAGAACCATGGTTTTGCCATCGATGCTGATTCGCTCCCCTCGGGTGATGTCGAGGTGACGCATTTCAACCTCAACGACCGCACCGTGGCTGCTCTCGCGCATCGCCACAAGCCCGTCTTTGGTGTGCAGTACCACCCAGAGGCGAGCCCAGGCCCTCATGACGCCGACCATCACTTCGCCCGCTTCGCTGCGCTGATGGCTGAGCGGCGCGGTTAGAGCATCAATGCAGCTTTGTTGCGGTCCTGTCGGTTCCGAAAACCGTCATTACACTGCAGGCGCCCCAAACCTCAGAGGTCAGGAGCCATCACTGATCTGCAGCGATTGACCGTGTCTCTGCGCGGTGGCTATCAACAGCAGGACGGTTGTCTGCTGTTTAGTTTCACCGGCCAGCTCGACGCCTACTCCGAGAAGCAATTTCTTGCCTTCATCAGCGAGCACCTCACCAGCACTCCCCAGCCGCTGGTGATCGATCTGAGCAAGATCGACTTCATCGACTCCTCCGGTCTCGGTGCTCTGGTGCAAATGGCCAAGCAGTGCAACGACCAAGCCATGCAGTTCCTGGTCGTGGGCAATGCTCGGGTCGTGCAGACGGTGAAACTGGTAAGGCTCGAGCAATTCCTCCATCTCCAGCCCGATCTCGATACCGCCCTTGGAGCCATCGCCGCCTGAGTGGCTTGCGGCCGTACCGGCCGCTGCGATCCCAACGGAGCTAGGCCCCCTGCAACTGGCCTGGCTCGGTGACGCGGTCTGGGAGCTCCACCAACGTCTTCGCCATTGCCGCCGCCCCGGTCGCAGTGCTGATCTGCACCGGGCTGTCGTGGCTGAAGTGCGTGCTGATGCGCAGGCCGATGCCCTTGCGGTACTGGAGCGTGATGGCCTGCTTAGCCAGGAGGAGCTAGAGCTGGTGAGGAAGGGCCGCAATCGTGCCGGCCGTGGACCCCGCAAAGGCGAGGCCGGAATTTATGGCCGGGCAACGGGGTTTGAGACAATGGTTGGCTGGCTCTTTCTCCAGAACCCCAGCCGCCTTGCTCAGCTGCTGGCACACCTTGAGGACGCCGACCCGATAACCCCTTTGCCCGTTACTCGATGAGCCCCCGTTTTGATCGCCGCAGGGACCAGGGCCAGGGCTCGGGGGCAGCGGGGTCTCGCCCGTCCCGTCCCGGCCGTGGTGAGGCCCGTGGCGGCTCCCGTCGTCCGTTCAGCCCTCGGGGTGAATGGCGACCTGACCGCGCTGAAGGTGGAGATCGGGGTGATCGTCCCTCGTTTGCACGTCGTCCCGAGCGCGGAGATCGTCCTGAGCGTTTCAACGAACGCTTTGGGGATCGCCCCCGCCCTGAGCGTCGCTTTGATGCCCCTCGTCCAGCGGCGGGCGAAGGATCCCGATCGGAGCGCCCCCGCTTTGATCGCCCTCGACTGGATGGCCCGCGGGGCAGTGGCAGCCGCACTGAGCGTCGTCCGGGTCGTCCCCAGGGCCAAGGGCGTCCTGGTGGCCGTCCTGGTGCACGGCCCTCTTTTCAGGAGCGACGCTTTGATCGCCGCCCACTGCGCGGCGAGCGCGATCAGGCGCAGCCCAGCCGTCCTCTGATTGTGGATGCCCCCACGGGCGAATCCGAACGCTTCAATGCCGGCCCCGCCGACGACCTGATCTGGGGGCGACATGCAGCCCAGGCTGCCCTGGAAAGTGATCGTCCGATCCACCGGATCTGGTGCACCCCGGAGATGCGCTTTCAGCCCCGTTTCATGCAGCTTCTGCGTGAAGCCAAGGCTGGCGGTGTCTTGGTGGAAGAAG
>JBIIDQ010000111.1:0-5922 GCA_044238295.1 Vulcanococcus sp. | reverse complement strand
GGCGCCGGGCTTCATGCAGGAAGTAGCCCATCTTCAAGGTGCCCTGGTGCTCGGGGATGAAGTCGGCTAGGGGCCGCGGCAGGCGATAACGGCGCGCCAGTTTCAGACCCTCATCCACATGGGCTTGGAGGATGCCGGCGCTTAAGTGCGGGTCATCGAGCTTGTCGTGGGGGTTGTCATTCCCCATCTGATTCTCGATGAACCACTGCGGGCCATGGAGTTTGCCAACATCGTGATAGAGCGCGCCCGTTCGGATCAGGTCGATATCAGCCTGGATGGCCCGGCCCCCTTCTTCGGCCAGGCCGCAAATCATCAGGGTGTGTTCAAACGTGCCCGGGGCTTCACGAGAGAGCCGCCGCAGCAGCGGGCGCTCGAGATCGGCCAGTTCCAGCAGCCTGGCTCTGGTGAGCAGGTCAAAGAAACTCTCCACCAACGGGCTGATCAGCAGGACCCCCAGCAGTAGGCCGCCGAGTAGCAGCGCTTCAGCTGGCAGATCCGCGCCCACCGGGAGGCGACCATCGCCTTCACCGTTGGCAACCGCCAGCTGCAGCAGCAACCATTCGGCGATCAGTGCCCCCACAGGGATGAGCAGTGCCAGCTGCAGCAACTGGGCTCGGCTGCGTTGGCGGCCCGCCAGCACGGCGGTCATGGCGGCGACTGCTGCAGCCACAAGGATCCGCTGGTCGTTGAACGGCGCCAGCGGTACGGGCCAGAGGAGGCTGGCGATCGCGACCCAGCCCAGGCCGGCCGTGGTGCCGAGCCCCTGGGCCAGCAGCATGGTGGCTGGGACCAGTAGGGCCAGGGGGCTGGCGGCAGCGCCAAGCCAGAGCTTGAAACCCTGGACCAGCAGGAGGAGGCCCAGGGCCAACATCGCCTGGCGTGGTTCGAGGCTGGCGCGGTGCTGACGCAGCAGCAGCACCATCACAGCGCAGGCCGCTAGGGCTTCTCCGGCGTGCAGGAGCCAGGCGCCAATCAAGGGCCTGCGATTCACCAACCCGAAGTAATCGAGCACGGCATACGACTGGCTGCTGATCGGCTCTCCCTGGCGGGTGATCAGTTCCCCCTGCCGCACCTTGATGGTGGGGATGCCCTGCTGGGTGAGAAGGTCTTCAATCAGCCGCTGGCTGAGGGTGGCATCGATGCGCAGATTGCTGCGTCCCTGCAGCGAGCTCGCCACCACTCGGCTGCCAAGGCTGCGCGACGGTTCGCTCAAGCTCTCGAGCTGCAGTGCGGCGGCCTGCTCCAGTTGGCGGTTGGCGACGCTGCTGATCAGGCCTTGCTGAAGCATGCGCCGCTGGGCACGCCGCAGGTCGTCCTCCCAGATCTTGAGCTCCTGGGAGGGCTGGCTGGCCAGCCAGTCGCGTTCCTCGGGGCTTAGGTCGAGCGGTGCAACCTGCTCCTGGCTCGTGTCCGCGAGCCGTTGGATGGCTTGCAGCTGGCGGTTCAGCCCCAGCTCCAGTTCCCGGTTGATCCGCGGATCCACCACCTGCACGTGGGTGCGAGGTCCAAGCTGGGAGCGCCGTTGCTCAAGCGCTTCGGAGTCCACAACGGTGGCCGCCTTGGGTGCTCGTGCGGTGAAGGGGGCCGGCACGCCCGGCCTGAGGCTGGGCTCCACCAACCAGGGCCAGCTGGACAGGAGCGTGACCAGCAGGCTCACCAGCACGATCCCGACACAGTCACGCCGGCGCCAGGGCGTGACAGCTTGCCTCGGCATCTCCAGCCGCAGCAGGCGCCGCCAGAGCCGCATCAGGGTTCGCCAGGGGCGATAGCCAGGGCCCGTGGGGCTCACTGAAGAGGCGAGGGGGCTACCAAGCTAGCCGTGCCATTGCATGCTGATGGGAGTGTTGCGCGCCCATCAGCCATGGCCACGCGTTTAGACGGCCGCTTGCTGGCGGCATCGATCGAGCAGCGCCTACAGGCGGTGGTGGCTGATCGACTCCAGCGGGCTGGGCGTCCGCCAGGTCTGGCGGTGCTGCGGGTTGGGGATGACCCCGCCAGCGGTGTTTACGTGGCCAATAAAGAGAAGGCCTGCAGCCGCATCGGCATCACCAACCTGGGCGCCCACCTGGCGGCAGACACCCCTGCGGGCGAAGTGCTGAGCACGATTCAACGGCTCAATGCCGACCCCGCCGTCGACGGGATCCTGCTGCAGTTGCCCCTCCCCTCAGGCCTCGATGAGCGGCCGCTGCTGGCGGCCATTGATCCTGAGAAGGATGCCGACGGCCTTCACACCCTCAACCTGGGGCGGCTGCTCAAGGGTGAACCTGGACCCCGCAGCTGCACACCGGCGGGGGTGATGGCTTTGTTGGCGGCGGCGGGCGTTGAGCTGGCCGGCAAGCGCGCCGTGGTGGTGGGGCGCAGCATCCTGGTGGGGCAGCCGATGGCCCTCATGCTGCAAGCGGCCAACGCCACGGTGAGCATCGGTCATTCGCGCACGGCTGATCTGGCGGCGCTCACCCGCCAGGCGGACGTGCTGGTGGTTGCTGCTGGCAAGCCCCGCATGATCGGCGCCGAGCACGTGAAGCCCGGAGCGGTGGTGGTGGATGTGGGAATTCACCGCCTCGAGAGTGAGCCAGGCGCCAAAGCACGCCTGTGCGGTGATGTGCGCTTTGAAGAGGTGGAGCCGATCGCTAGTGCCATTACGCCGGTGCCAGGGGGCGTCGGACCCATGACCGTCACCTTGCTGTTGGTGAACACCGTGGCGAGCTGGTGTCAGCGCTGCGGCCTGGATCAGCCCTTGGCTGATCTGTTGCCGTGATCTAGGCCACTGCGACGGCCAAGGCCCTGGCCTGAGAGAATCCGGCGCAGCGATGGCCCAAGGCCCAGCCCCCATGACCGCGGCCGTCACGAGTAACGACAGCACTGCAACGCAAGACGCCGCCGGCTTCGACTTCGCTGCCTACCTCGAACAGGCGCGCTTGCAGGTGGAGGCAGCTCTCGACGGATCTCTTGGTCCTGAGCGGCCTGAAAGCCTGAGGGAATCGATGCGCTACTCGCTTCTGGCGGGCGGCAAGCGCCTCCGGCCGATCCTTTGCGTGGCGGCCTGTGAATTGGCCGGAGGCGACAGCGCTCTGGCGATGCCTACAGCGGTGGCGCTGGAGATGATCCACACGATGTCGCTGATCCATGACGATCTCCCCGCCATGGACAACGACGACCTGCGCCGTGGCCGGCCCACCAATCACAAGGTGTACGGCGAGGCCAATGCAATCCTGGCCGGCGATGCCCTGCTCACCCGTGCCTTTGAAATGGTTGCGCTGCGCAGCCCTGGGGTTCCAGCCGAACAGCTGTTGAAGGTGGTTGGGGAGCTGAGCCTGGCCTCCGGCGCGCCGGGTTTGGTGGGCGGTCAAGTGGTGGATCTGGAGTGTGAGGGCAAGAACGTCGACCTTGAGACGCTCGAATACATCCACCTTCACAAGACCGGTGCCTTGCTGCGGGCTTGCGTGCTCACCGGTGCTCTCATCGCCGGCGCACCGGATGCCCTGCTCGAGGCTCTGCGCACCTATGCCCGCGGTATCGGACTGGCTTTCCAGATCATCGACGACATCCTGGATGTGACCGCCAGCAGTGAGGTGCTCGGCAAGACCGCCGGCAAGGACCTCACCGCCGATAAGACCACCTATCCCAAGCTGCTGGGTCTCGAGGAGTCGCGTCAGCGCGCTGATGCCCTAGTGGCGGAGGCCAAGGCGGCCCTCGAGCCCTGGAGCGCCGGTGGCAAGGCCGCGCCGCTTCTTGCCCTGGCTGACTACATCACCAGTCGCGACCGATGAGCACGCCGCTGCTCGGGATCCTCGACAACGGTGCGCTCTGGTGGGGCCTGGCCGCCTGCGGCAGTGCCCAGCTCTCGAAACTTGTGATTGAGCTGGTGGTGCATCGCCGCTGGAACCCGAAGGTGCTGGTGGAAACCGGTGGAATGCCCTCAAGTCACTCAGCTCTGCTCACGGGCACCGCTGCTGCATTGGGTTGGCAACAGGGATTTGATGGCCCGCTGTTCGCTTTGGCGGCCACCATGTGTTTCGTTGTGCTCTACGACGCAGCAGGTGTGCGGCGCGCTGCCGGCATCACCGCCCAGCGGGTCAATGGCTTGCCGGATGGTCTCTGGGAGATTCCTTCTGATGAGGCCCTGGAGCTCAAGCCTCTCAAGGAGAACCTCGGGCACACCCGCTTGGAAGTGTTGGTGGGAAGCCTGATCGGTCCGCTGGTGGCGCTGCCGGGTTTGGTCTGGGTGGGGTCACCGCTGGCGATCGCTCAGCACTGGGGCTGGATCGCCCTTGGCTGAGACGCTCACGGCCGGCCAGGCCGGAGCCGCCGAGGCTTTTGCTGTCTGGTTGAAGGCCCCTTACGACGGCACGACGTTCGTGTTGAGCGGCTACGCCGGAACCGGGAAGACCTACCTCTCCCGTCATCTGCTTCAGCAGGTGGACGATCTCGGGCTCTGTTGGACGGTGGTGGCACCCACCCACAAGGCTGTGGGGGTGCTGCGCCAGCAGCTGGCCTGGGCTGGTCTGCAACCCACGTGGTACCCCAGCACAATCCACCGATTACTGCGCTTGAAGCTGAAGCGCCAGGGTGATTTGGAGCGCTGCGAGGAAACGGAACAGACCGCTGCTTCCCTCGAAAACCTGGGCCTGGTGTTGGTGGATGAGGCCTCGATGGTCGACAGCACCCTGCTGGAGATCGCTCTGCGTTGCGCCCACCCCTTCCGTACCCGGCTGGTGTTCGTGGGTGATCCGGCCCAGCTGCCCCCGGTGGGGGAGCCCACTAGCCCAGTTTTTGCGATGGGCCGCGCTGCCCCCGTCACCCTTACGGAAGTGGTGCGTCATCAGGGGCCCGTCTTGCAGTTGGCCACGGGGCTGCGCAACGCCCAGCTGCCCTGCCGACAGCCGCCCGTACTGCCCGCCGTGCGCGACAGCCAGGGCCAGGTGGCTGTCTTGCCCCGTGCCGATTGGTTGGCCGCGGCCCAGGCGGCCCTGCGTCGCGGCGCAGAGCTCGACAACCCTGATCACGCCCGCATCCTCTGCTACACCAACCGCGCCTTGGAGCAGCTCGTTCCGATTGCCCGGCGGGCGATCCACGGCGAGATGGCCGATCAGCTGCCAGTGCTGCCTGGGGAAGTCTTGATCACCCGCGCGGCAGTGATGGCGCCAGCTTGCCGCGCTGGCGAGGAGGCTGCTGAGGAACCCGACATGCTGCTGGGCTCGAACCGCGAGCTGGTGGTTAGGGATGTCACCCCGGAACGCTGCGATCTGGCGGATTTCGGCATCGGTAGTGGCGATGGCCTTACCGCTCCGGTGATCGATACCCTCACCGCCGAGGTGGAGGCTGGAGAATCACGCCTCACGCTGCGCCTCCTGCCGCCTGCAGGCAGCAGTGCTCGCGCCGAGCTCGATGGGTTGATGCGCCAGCTGCGTCAGCAGGCCCGCGACGCCGGCAAGCAAGCAGGCCGGGCCCTCTGGCGCCGCTACTTCCTGGTGCGCGATGCCTTCGCCTCGCTTGGTCCCGCTGCAGTGCTCACGGTGCATCGCAGCCAAGGCAGCACCTTCGGGGAGGTGTTTGTGGCCGGGGATGTGTTTTGGCCCGCCGATGAGGTGTTGCGCCGGCAGTTGGTCTACGTGGCGGTCAGTCGAGCCAGTCTGGCGGTGTGGCTGGTGGCCGATGCCCGAGAGGGTGGCTCCGCCAGCGCTGATCGGCAGCTCTGGAGTCGTTGGCTTCAGCAGGATGGTCTCAGCTGAGCTGGAGCCCCTCGATGCCTTGCCAGCCCAGATAGCCCGCCAGCACAAGGCTTAAGCCGCCCACCAGCAGATCGCCGCGAGCGAACAGCACCTGTTTGCCTTTCTCCAGTAACGGCACCACCCGATCGCGGCCCACCAGCACTGCCCCGAAAGGCAAGAGCAGGGCAAGGCTTGCCGCCAGGCTGAAACC
>JBIIDQ010000110.1:0-5966 GCA_044238295.1 Vulcanococcus sp. | reverse complement strand
AACGGTGGTTGAGCGTCACTACGGCCCAACGCAAACCTCCAGCTCCGGCGCCGCTGTGAAAGAGGTGTATCTCAGCCTCAGCGATGGAGAACAACTCGATGGACCGGCAGACGTCAGCAGCACCGGGTTTTTCTGGGACTACACCCCTGGCAACAAGGTGGGCATTTGTGTGGAAGCCCTCCACCCCAGCCGCCTGCGTGTGAATGACCGCATCACGGGCGCCAGCTTCGTGGTGCACCCAACAGCCACCTCCTCCGCCAAAGGAAGCTGATTCTCACCACAACTCCAGGCCATGGCACAACAGGCGCCCCGTCAACCCCTGCTCTTGCGTCTCCTCCACGGCGCCATGGTGGTGTTGGTTCCCCTGGCCTGGTTGAGTGGAGCCGTGGTGTTCTCCAACCACGACGGCCGCTGGCTGCGCCTGCCCCTTGCGGTTCCCGGCAACTGGATCGATATCCACGGCACGATCGGCGTGCTGCTCTGGCCCCTGGCCGCGCTGTTTGTGATCTATGCCCTGAGCGTGGGGCGGTTCCGCCTCCGCCAGAGCGCCAACGCAGCCGCCCTGATCGTGCTGGTACTGGCGGTGGGCAGCGGCAAGTTGATGCAGGAAGACTGGCTGCGCAATGGCAACGTTGATCACTTCATCTATCACCTGCACCTGCTGGCCTGGTTGTTGATCGCTGCAGCCGTGGCCTGGCACATCCAAGGGGTGATCTCCCGTGGTGGAGTCGCGTTGGCGAGCTCGATGGTCCGCCTGAAACCTGCCAAACGCTCGTCGAGCTGAGATCCGCGGCCCAGCTCAGCCTTGTGCGCTTGTGCTGCGACAACCTTGGATGGCAATCGATCCGATCACGACGGATGCGCAACCTCGGTTGGCAGGAGTTTGAGCTGGCGGTGAACTGCATCGCGGCGCACTGCCGTGATGGCGAATACAGCGGGGTGTTCGGCATTCCCCGCGGCGGCCTGGTGCTCGCGGTGACGCTCAGCCATCGGCTGAATCTGCCCCTACTGCCCAGCGCAGAGCCCGGTTGCCTGCTGGTGGATGACGTGTACGAAACCGGGCTCACACTCGAGCCCTACCGGCACCTGGAGAATTGCACGGCGATGGTGTGGGTGAGCAAAGCGGAGCCGCAGTGGTGGCAGGCGGTGGAGGTGGTGCAATCCGGCGAATGGATCGTCTTTCCCTGGGAGAGCGCAGCGGCCGCCGCCGCGGACGAACAGGCCTATCGCGCCTCCCGGACATGACGCGTCCCACGCTGTACCTGGCCTCTCCCTACGGCTTCTCAGCCCACTGGCGCCAACGCCTGCTGCCGGACTTCGTGCAGGCCCTTGAGGCTCTGGGGCTGGAGGTGTGGGAGCCGTTCACCCGCAACGGCCAGGTGGATCTGGCTGCACCGGGCTGGGCCTGGAGAGTGGCCCAGGCCGACCTCCAAGATGTGCGCGATGCCGATGCGCTGCTCGCCATCGTGAACGGAACGCCTCCGGATGAAGGGGTGATGCTCGAACTTGGCGCTGCGATCGCGCTGGGCAAACCGGTCTTTCTCTATCGCGACGACTTCCGGCGCTGCAGCGACTCCGAGGACTACCCCCTCAACCTGATGGTGTTCAGCGGCCTGCCGCAGCAGGGCTGGCAGGACTGGCTCTACGGATCCATCGAAGAGCTCAGTGATCCCAGCAAGGCCTTGGTGCGCTGGCTTCAGGCCACCAATCACTAACGGTCAAAACGACCTGCTCAGTTCAGCCGAAGGTGCTTCCATTCCAGCCCCAGTTGCTGGCTTTCACATCCTCAAAGGCCACGTAGACCCGCTGGGTGGGAATACCCGTGCGCGCCTCGATCAGATCGCAGAAGGCGGCCGTCATCGCAGGCGGGCGCAGGGAACCGATCGACTTGATCTCTACGTAGGCGCAGGGCTCGCTGCTGCCGGCAAAGGTCATGGGCACCCCTGTCTCCAGCAGCGTCATCACATAGCCCTCGGGCTTCCCGGTCTGCTGGGCGAGTGCCGCTGAGAGCTCCTTGAGCAAGGCCTCGGGGTCAGCGAGCGTTGGCAGGGAGGTGCGCACATTGATCAGGGGCATGGCGAAACTGGAACGAAGGCCCGCATCGTGCCATGGGTGAAGCGGCTGTTCGCGTGAAGATCTGCGGGGTGCGCCGGCCAGAGGATGCCCGCCTCGCGGTCGAGCTGGGAGCCGATGCGGTTGGCGTTTTAGTGGGCCAGAGCCATCCCAGCGGCGACTTCATCCAACCGGCCTGTGCAGCCGCGATCCTGAAGGCGCTGCCCAAGCGGGTGTGCGGGGTGCTGGTGAGCCACCTGGAAAATCCAATCGCCCTGCTGGAGCTGATCGATCTGATCAAACCCAAGGCCCTGCAGATCCATAGCCCCATGGAGCCTGATGCTGTGCAGCAACTCCGCCGCGCCAGGCCGGATCTTCTGCTCCATAAGGCGGTGCACAGCAACATCGGCAACCCACTCGAGACCATCCAGCTCTACGGCGATCTCGTGGATGGCTTTGTGGCCGACAGCTGTAATCCGGCCACCGGGCAGGTCGGCGGAACCGGCCTCACCCACGACTGGCGCATCAGCGCTGAGCTGGTGGAGCGAACAGCAAAACCCCTCTGGCTTGCGGGGGGCCTCACACCGGCCAACGTGGCCGCTGCGATCGAGCAGGTGAAGCCCTGGGGCGTTGATGTGAACAGCGGCGTTAAGGGCCCCGATGGGTTCAAACAACAGCAACGCCTGCACGCCTTCATCGAGGCTGCCAAGCGCAACGGCAATTCACACCCCCACTCGCCAAGATGATCGCCAGCCCAGGCCACCTTGAAGCCAGAACTGCCGTGTTGACCACCACCTTCGCGGAGTTCGCGCAACGGGCTGACTACTCCCTACTGGAGTCGCTGCAGCCGGATCCCCAGGCCAGCAGCGATGGCCAGGATCATCAGCCGCGGCAGGTGTTCTCGGGTCACTACGTGCCGGTGACACCCTCGCCGATCCCAGCGCCGGAGTATGTGGCCCACAGTCGCCGTTTGTTTGCGGAGCTAGGGCTGAGCGAGACGCTCGTGCACGACGCGGAGTTCCAGCGGTTGTTCTCCGGTGACAGCAGCGTGGCCACCGGGCCGATGCGGCCGTTTGGCTGGGCCACCGGCTATGCCCTCTCGATCTACGGCACCGAATACACCCAGCAATGCCCCTTCGGGACGGGCAATGGCTACGGCGACGGCCGGGCGATCTCGATTTTTGAAGGCCTTTTTGAGGGCCAACGTTGGGAACTTCAGCTCAAAGGAGGCGGCCCAACCCCTTACTGCCGCGGCGCCGATGGCCGCGCCGTGCTGCGCTCCAGCGTGCGGGAATTTCTGGCGCAGGAGTTCATGCACGCCCTTGGAGTTCCCACCTCCCGCTCGTTGACCCTCTACATGTCGCGCGCGGAAGCCGTGCGACGGCCCTGGTATTCGCCCAACTCCCGCTCGTTCGATCCCGACGTGATGGTCGACAACCCGGCAGGAATCACGACCCGGGTGGCGCCGTCGTTTCTGCGGGTGGGTCAGCTGGAGCTGTTTGCACGCCGAGCCCGCAGCCATAGCCATGCAGGGGCCTTGCGCGAGCTGCAGATGATCACCGCCCATCTGATCGAGCGCAACTACCGCTCAGAGATCAATGCGTCATTGCCATTCAGCGACCAGGTGCTGGAGCTGGCGCGGTTGTTCCGCGGGCGGCTCACCGCTCTGGTGGCCAACTGGATGCGCGTGGGCTACTGCCAAGGAAATTTCAACAGCGATAACTGCGCCGCCGGCGGCTACACCCTCGATTACGGCCCCTTCGGTTTCTGCGAGCTGTTTGATCCGCGCTTCCAGCCCTGGACCGGTGGCGGCGAACACTTCTGCTTCTTCAACCAACCGGCGGCAGCTGAGGTGAACTACGGGATGTTCATCAAATCCCTACGGCCGCTGCTGGAGGACGATCCCGTAGCGCTGGCTCAACTGGATGCCATCCAAACCGGCTTTGCCGAAGCGATGGCACAAGCCATGGAAACGATGTGGGCCAGCAAGCTCGGACTCCCCCACTACGACGCCGAGCTGATGCAGGAGCTGCTGCAGCTGCTGGTGAGCTCCAGGGCTGATTACGCCATCCTCTTCCGCCGCCTCTCCGCGATCCCTGAACACGTGGACGAGCTCAAGGCGAGCTTCTACGTGCCCAGCTCGGAGGAGCTCGATCAGCAGTGGCAGGCCTGGCTGCTGCGCTGGCGCCAGCAGATCGGCAACCCGGCGGAGACATCCGCAGCGATGCAGCGGGTGAACCCCGCCATCACCTGGCGCGAATGGCTCATCGCCCCTGCCTATGAGCAAGCGGCAACAGGCGACTTCAGCCTGATCCAAGACCTACAGAAATTATTCAGCGATCCCTACAGCGAACCTCACGCTGAGCTAGCTGCCCGATACGACCGGCTCAGGCCGCGGGAGTTTTTCAATGCCGGCGGCGTGTCGCACTACAGCTGCTCGTCGTGAAGCATCAGCCGAGCATGCGCATGCGCACGAGTGAATCCCACAAACGCGTGGGCATGAGCCTCTGCACGAGCACCGCCTCAGATTCGCTGCCGCAGCGGTAGCGGGGATTGGGATCGCTGGCCTGCACAGCCGCTGCGATGGTGCGAGCCACCACCTCAGGCTCGGACCCCTTACGGAATCCCTCAGCCCAGCCGGCGGCAACCCGGCGCATCATCGAGCCCCAGACAGGGTCGAGACCTTCCCGCTGCATCGGATCGGCGGTCACGCCCTCAAATCCCGTGCGAATCAAACCTGGCTCCACCAACACCACGCGAACACCGAAGGGGTGCAGCTCCAGGCGCAAGGCATCACTGATCGCCTCCACAGCGTGCTTACTCGCGCCATACCAGCCAGCTCCGGGTGTTACGAAGCGGCCTGCGATTGAGGAGAGGTTCACGATGCAGCCGCGGCGCCGCTCGCGCATCGCTGGCAACAGCAGCTGGGTGAGGCCGATCAGACCAAACACATTCACCTCAAACATGGCCCGGGCCCGATCGAGCCCCATGGTTTCAACCGGCCCCACATCGCCATAGCCGGCGTTATTCACCAACGCATCGAGTGCACCAACGCGTTGGCTGATGGTCTGCGCGAGCGCCTCGCGGGAGCTCGGGTCCACAAGATCCAGGGGGAAGATCTCAGCCCCTCGGCTGCGCAGCGGTTCCATCGCCTCAACCCGGCGAGCCGCGGCAAACACCCGCCAGCCCTGATCGAGCAAGCATTGGGCTGTAGCCAGACCGATGCCGCTGGAGGCACCAGTGATCAAGACACTGCGGCGGGCGTCAGCCATCTGAGTCCAAGCGAGGCGTGCACTGTGGCGAATCCGTCCAAGACATGGCGCCCATGAGCTGTGGTTGTGACGTTCTCGATGGATGGAGCCTGGGGCTCAGGTTTTGGGCGCCAGGAAACGGATTGGAGCAGCGGGCTTCAGCTGGTTATTGAGGTTGCCCTGAACGTTGAAATCGTTCTCAGCCAAGTAGAGAAGATTGGCCGCGAGACCCTTCTCATTCATGCCATCGAAAAAGGCATCCACCACGCCACCGGGGTCGGTGCTGCCAGTCACCCCCACGCTGTCGTAGCGGGTGTTGAAGCGCAGGCTGTTCAAGCCACCAGCGCCATCAATCACCACTGCACGGGGAATCACATAGAGATGGGAATTAAAGCCATAGGGCCAATCCATCGAACGCCCCGTGAACACCTGCTAATCCGGCCCTGTCCAAGTGACCCGCAAACAGGCAAGCGCAACGGGCGGCACGGCCGTCAGACCAAGGGTCGCAGCGATCACCAGGGCCTTCCGGAAACGAGGGAGAGGCATCAGCAGTCGGCACTTGTCCTAATTGTGTGCGGAGCCGCAGAACCTGTCAGTGGAGCTCTGGGGGATGTCGTTTTTCACCCTCTCGAGCTGCTGTTGTGCCATTGGCCTGGCCGTCAT
>JBIIDQ010000109.1:0-5980 GCA_044238295.1 Vulcanococcus sp. | reverse complement strand
GCCAGCGAACTAGGCGTCGGCACCACCTTCTGGTTTGACCTGCCACTCGAGGAAGCCGACGAGGACGAGCTCAGGCTCGAAGCTGAGCGCCGCCGCTCAGACCAGACAACCAGCATGGCCATCTGAGTGGTTGTGTGTGAGCGGCCTACTCCCCGCTCACACCCTGAACAATTCGGGACAGTTCACTGCGCTCATCGGTATTAATCCTGTGGGGAACGCCGCTAATGATCCGCTCGAAGTTCGAGAAGGAGTCCTTGATCTCAGGGCCATTGCTGGTGATCACGAACTCACGGATGCCCTTGTCGTGCCAAGAACCGCGCATCTTGAACACGTTGAGCGCGCGGGCCATCTCACCGCGAATCTCCACATATTGAAGCAGCAGGATCGTGTCTGTAATGGTGGAGATATGAGAGTCAGTAATGGAGTGGCTGCCCATGAACTCCTCGGAGGTGTTCGTGAAGAAGCCGGCGATCTCCTCCTGCTTCGCGTAGCCAGTCACACCAATCACAAATTGACGGAAGGCGTTATGACTCACACCCCGGGCTAGGGCCGAGAGCGAATCAATGGCCATACGCGAGGGCTTGAACTGACCTATCTCTGTCTTGATGATCTGCAGGTGGTCTTCAAGACCGGTTGATTCCGGATAAGCGCAGATGATCTTGAGCAAGCCATCACGCTCCATCTGCTCAAAATCAATGCCCCAGCTGGTGGCATTGCGCAATAGCTGAGCTCTCGATTCCTCGTAGGCAAACAGAATCGCTCGTTCCTTATTGGCACAAGCGTTCTCTACAAACTTGCTCACGAGAAGCGTCTTGCCGGTGCCGGTGGCACCGGTGGCCAGGATGATCGAATCTTTGAAGAAACCGCCTCCGCACATCTCATCAAGCCGCGGCACACCCGAGCTCACACGCACATTCGAGCTGCGCTGGGTGAGGCGCATCGCCCCAAGCGGGAAGATGCTGATGCCGTGGGATCCCATCGTGAAGGGGAATTCACCCTTCATGTGCGTGGTACCACGCAATTTGAGAATCTCAACGGTGCGCCGCCGCCGCTCCCCCTCCAGCACATTGCGCAGTATCACAACGTTGTCGCTCACGAACTCCTCCACGCCGTAGCGAGCGATCGGGCCGTACTCATCGATGCGCTCGGTGGTCATCACCGTGGTCACACCAATCTCTTTGAGCCGAGCGATCAGCCGAAAGATTTCGCGACGCACCACCGAAACGGCGTCGTACTGCTGAAAAACAGCCGTAATCGAATCGATCGCGACACGACGCGCTTTGTATTTACGGATGGCGTAATTGATCCGCTCGATCAAACCCGAGAGATCGAAGCTACCTGCCACATCCTGACCTTCAGGATCCGGGGATGCATCCAGGATAAACAGCTTATCTTGCTCGACCATCTCCTGCAGATTCCAACCAAAACTGGCGGCATTTCGCAGAATATCGAGCGGAGATTCCTCGAAGGTTACAAAAATACCCGGTTCATCAAACTGCCGGATCCCGTTATAGAGAAAGTTCAGCGAAAAGACTGTCTTACCCGTGCCCGATGTGCCGCTGATCAACGTGGAGCGACCGATCGGCAGGCCTCCCTGACAGATGTCGTCAAAACCCTCAATCCCGGTGGGCAGCTTCTGCACCGAGGAGAGGGAATGGCTTGGAGTGCTGGGGTCCTGCATGGAACGAATGGGCCTTGGGGAAATTTAGGTGGATCCGACTAAAAACACAGAGAATTGGGGATTTAGAGCAAGCCGCTGGCGCTGTCCTCCTCCACGACCGGGTCGGCAAGCCCTTCGTCACTGAGCTCCTCGTAGAGAAGGTCGAGACCGATCAACACGCGTTCGCGGTCCGACAAGTCGCCAATGATCCTTCGCACCGGCGGAGGGAGGATCTTGGCAAGGGTCGGTGTGGCCAGAATCTTGTCTTCCTCGGCCAACTGAGGATTTTTGAGAACATCGATCACCTTCAAGGCGTAGACCCCCTGAAATTCGGTGTCGAGGATGTTGCGCAGGGTCTTGAGCGCCCGCATTGAGTTGGGCGTATTGCCTGCCACGTAGAGCTTGAGGATGTAGGTCTTGCGGGGGCTCATCTAAATCACCTCCTGGGATGGGGACTGACTGACATCGGCTGATAGCTCGGCAACCCCAAGTGGCAAATCGGGTGGAACCGAGCGGCGGTACATCTCACAGAGATGGGCCATCACATCAAGCAAGGCGAGTCGATAGTCCTGGAGGAAGTCGTTTTTGTGCCCCTCCAGCTTGAGCTGCTTCCAGAAAGCGTCAATCAGATCGACGTGAATTTCCACCACCTTGTTGATCGGCAAATCACTGAAAAACGCGGAATGGACGAAGCTTTCGATCGCCTGGTTCGCCGCCGCCGGATCCCGGAAGTAACTGATCAGCACATCGCGGTAACTGCGCTTAAGGGATCGCAGCAGCTCCTCTCGCTCCTCCTGAGGCAGGTTGCGCAGAAACAGCGAGGGATCGCGCTTGTAGAAGACGCCCAGATAGCCAAGGCGACCCTTCAGGCGGTTGGGCAACCGCCAACCTTCCGGCGTATCCACCGCTGCCGCGCCATCCCCCTGAGCGCCGGCGGGGCTCGGCAATCCGCGGCGAAGAAAGCGCGATACAGCGGCATCAACGCTGTAGGCGATTTGCTCGAGCTGATCCTGGGGCAGGTGCACCTCAGCGTCGTGATATTCGACACGACCGCTGACCTCGCCGATCACTACGGCCGGAAGCAACAGACCCTGTTGCCGCAGTCCCTCATAGAGCGCCGGAGGATGCACCCCCTGCTGGAGCAGGACGACATCAAAGAGTTCACGCCGCTCCTGGAGTTCGCGGATCGGGTCGGGTAGAGAACCCAGATCCTCGAGCCGGTAGCGGCCACCCTTCAGCCAGGTACGGCACACCCGCTCCACGCGCGGATCCGGCAGCAGCGAGGCAATCGTGAGGGCCGGCTGTGACATGGGGCCGCGTTCGGGGCCTGGCAACGCCCACAGTGTTGACGGGACGGAGGGCAAAGGTGGAAGATCATTGTTTGTCTTTCGATTGCCGTGCGGCAGGCCGAAATGACGAACGTGTTCCAGGGCTAACCCGGGGACACCAATCGTCAGCCTGTCCACGCCCTACACGCCATGAGTACGACCTCCAGCAACGGTCCCGACACCGCCCCTTACGCGATTGTTGAGACCTCAGGCACCCAGGTGTGGGTTCAGCCCAACCGCTACTACGACCTCAACCGCATCAACGCTGAAGTCGAAAGCACCCTCACCCTGGAGAACGTGCTCCTGGTGAACGACGGCAAGGCCGCCAACGTCGGTCAGCCCTATGTGACGGGCGCCATCGTGGAACTGCAGGTGATGGAACATCGCCGCGGCCCCAAGGTCATCGTTTACAAGATGCGCCCCAAGAAGAAGACCCGCCGTAAGAACGGTCACCGTCAGGAGCTGACCCGCGTGATGGTGAAGTCCATCAGCGTTGGCGGCAAAGCCCTGGCCTGATCAGCCGCAGCGTTCCTCAACCAAACACTCCTCTGAACCATGGCCCACAAGAAAGGCACCGGCTCCACCCGCAACGGCCGCGACTCCAACTCCAAGCGTCTCGGCGTCAAGCGTTACGGCGGTGAGGCGGTCAACGCTGGCTCGATCCTGATTCGTCAGCGCGGCACTTCGGTGCTGCCCGGCATCAACGTTGGCCGCGGCTCCGATGACACCCTGTTCGCCCTCGTGGATGGCGTGGTGAGCTTCGACACCATCAAGCGCGGTCTGCGCACCCGCAAGCGCATCAACGTGGCCGTCGGCTGATTGCCCTTTCCCACAGAGCCTCATCAAGCAGGTTTCTCAGCCGGCACCGATGGTGCCGGCTTTTTTATGGCTCTCTCAGGGTTGCTCCTTCACCGCGCCGGCTCCTCAACCACCGAGCAACCTGTAGGTCCTGGTGGTGATCAGAAAAGGATGAAACACCTCAAGGAAGCGGCTTTGCAGCGTGCAAAAGAAACGTTCCACCAGCTGCGGGTCATCGAAATGGAAGGGATACTCACCTGAGAAGCCCTTGAAAAAATACCAATTGAGCAGAGCGATGGCCGCAGGCGACATCCGCGCCGCGAATTGCTCCAGCTGAGCGCTGGGATCACTGAGATGCTCCAGCACATCGAGGCAAACGATCGTGTCGAACTGCGCCGGCAGTTCTGACGCATCGAGATCGCGGAAGCAGCGGAGCTTGTGGGAGAGCCCGAAGCGCTCAGCTCGGGCTTGCACAAAACGCCGGTTTTCCGGATTGAGATCCACAAACCACACCGCCTCCACCTGAGGCAGCGCCGCCGCCGCCAGGGCGTGGGTGCCGATGCCTCCACCAAAATCCAGCACCTGCCCGCGAGCAAACTGCTGCTGCAGGCGCAAGGTATCGGCGATGTAATCAGCGCTGCCGAGGTGCCACGCCGCAAGCTCGAGCAGATGCCCGGTGCCCACAGCGGTTTCATAAAAAGCTTCCGCCTGATCAGGCGCAAAGGCCCCAGGATGGGCTGCCGCCAAGGCGTCAGTGGCCAGAGGCAGGCGTCGCTCGAGCTCTTCGAGCTCGAGGGCCAGATGATCGGCCAGCTGGCGGCGCAGATCAAATCCTCCGCTGAGGAATTGATCGAGGGAGAGAGTGGCGGTGGGGCTCATGGCTGCTCACCGTAGTGGTGAGCCGGAAGCAGCCTCGATCTCGGCACCGGCGCCTGGCACCACCAGCCAATGCCGCAACCAGGCCGTGAGCCAATAGAACGGCAGGGTGTCCGCCAGGGCAGCCACAGCCTTAAACAGATAGCCACTGGCGATGAAACTGCCCAGCTGGGGCAATACGGGGGCGTCGGGCCGTACCGGCAGCACATGGGCAGCGTAGTGGCTGATCAGCACCACGGCGGTGGTGTCCACCAGCTGACTCACCAAGGTGGAGCCGTTGTTGCGCAGCCAGAGGGCCCGGCCGCCACTGACCCGTTTCCAGAAATGAAAGAGGCGAACATCAGTGAACTGGGCGGCGAGGTAGGCCACCATCGAGGCCCCCACAGCGCCAAACGCCAATTCCTGCACAGCGAAAAAGGCCTGATCAGGAGCGCCCGGAAGCCCCGGCAACACACCCCCCAGCCAGAGGATCAGCACGATCCAGCCGTTGAGCAGGAGCCCCACCCACACCAGCTGACTGGCGCGCTCTTCGCCCCAGATCTCGCTGATCAGATCGGTGCAAAGGAACGTGACCGGATAGGGGAGGGCACCGACCGCCACCACAACGGGCCAGGAGCCGATGCTGCCCAGCTGCAAGAAACGGGTGAGCCCAAGGATGTTGAGCATGCCCATGGTGCCCAGGAACAACCCAGCCAGCACCATGAACGCCAGCTCGCGGCGTCTCTCCACAGCTGAGGTGCTGAGGGGCAAGGTGCCGCGGGCCGAAGGGCCAGACATCAGCAACGCAACGCGGGCTCCCAGCCTGGCGGGATCAGCGCTGGCCGCAATGGGAGCATCAAGAGTGAACGCGCCCTCTGCTTTGACTTGTGGCTTCCTGGTGCTCGACAAGCCGGCCGGACTGACATCCCATAGCTGCGTGAGTCGAGTGCGGCGCGCCTACGGCCTCAAGCGGGTCGGCCATGGTGGAACGCTGGATCCAGCTGTGACAGGGGTCTTGCCGATCGCCCTGGGGCCCGCCACTCGCCTACTGCCCTACCTCAGTGGCGACAAGACCTATCGGGGGGTCATCCAGTTGGGTATGCGCACAGATAGCGACGACCTGGAGGGCGAAGTTCTGGAACGCCAACGCATCCCAGACCGCCTCGAGGCCGAACTGGAGGCGGTCCTTGATCGGTTTCGCGGCACCATCCAGCAACGACCGCCTGCGGTGTCCGCCGTGCATGTGAATGGGGAGCGCGCCTACAAGTTGGCCCGCGCCGGCATGGCGCTGGAGCTGCCTGCTCGCAGCGTGAGCGTGCATCGCCTCACATTGCTGAGC
>JBIIDQ010000108.1:0-6005 GCA_044238295.1 Vulcanococcus sp. | reverse complement strand
AGAGCAGCCACCAGTGCCTTCCGGCTCGGGTTGGCGCCTGCCCGCTGCAACGCTTCCCCGAGCCAGCGCGCTGCCAGGAATCCTTCAAGGCTGGTGAAGCCGTAACGCGCACGCCGGTACTGGCGCAACATGAGTCGCTGGTACTCGGCCACAACCGGCACCCGACGGTCCCAAGGAAACGGCACCACTTGGCTGATGCCGATGCCACTGGCCAGGCCTCCTGGGAGAGCATCCTGCAGGCCGCCGGTGCCCACGAACGACACATTCATCAACTGGGCCGTGCTGCCCAGCCTATGCATGTTGCGGCTGAAGGCAGCGGAGCTTGGATAGGCGCTGATGATCACTATGGCGTTGGGATTCACTCGGCTCAGTTGCCGTGCCGCGCTGTCGGTGTTGGTGGAGTTGCGCTGCACACCTGCCACGTCCACCGGTTTCAGTCCGTGGCGGGCCAGCGCGGAGCGGGTGGCCCGCAGGCCGTCTTCGCCGAAGGCGTCTTCCTGGTAGAGCACGGCGATCCGATGGCGCCCGGAGCGCACGAGATCGTTGACGATCCGGTCGATCTCGGCTTGGTAGCTGGCCCGCAGGTTGAAAATCAACGGCTGAGGCGGTACCCGCAGCAGCTGTGCACCGGTGAGCGGTGCCACCAGCGGGATCTGCTCGCGCTTCAGCAGAGGCAGCACCGCCTTCACGGTGGGCGTGCCCACATAGCCGAACAGGATGAAGGCTCGGTCTGCTCCGATCAGCCGGCGCGTGTTGGTCAGGGTGAGGGCCGGCTCGTAGCGATCGTCGAGGCTCACCAGCCGAATCTCGCGGCCGTGGACGCCGCCGCGGCGATTTAGTTCCGCGAACCAGGCGATGGCCCCCTCGCGGTAATCGCGCCCGAGCTGCGCGGAGGGACCCGAGAAAGGCGCGGACTGGCCGAGCACCAGCTCGTTGCGGCGCTCAGCAGAGGCGGTTTTGTTGAAGGCGCCGTGGGGGCTTTCCCCACGGGTGGTGGGGGCATTGCCGTTGGTGGGCATCTCCCAGGGCCGGCAACCCACGGCCACCATCGCCGCCGTGGTGATGCTGACCGCGCTGATCAGCCCTCTTCGAATGAGGTTTTGCCTCAAGGCAGGTACCTCTAGGGTCGGGCCGACGTTCGTCGAGGGCGGGGTGCGCAAGCAGAAGCGCTGGAACCTACTGGCCATCACCTCTGTGCTGATGGCCGTGATTCTGGCTCTGATCGCGATCAGCAGGATCGATGTTGTTCAGGTGCGCAACCGTGATGCCCTGCGGTTGTCATCAGCGGCCCGGGCCTTAATCACCGATCCGCGCCAGCTGCCGCCCAGCGGTTGGAGCACCCTGCGTGGCGATTTGCTGAGCGAGGGTGAGGCCAGGGTCGATCAGCAGGAGCTGGAGGCAGCGACCCATCACGTGCAGGTGGGGGTTTACGCCACAACCACCTCTGAACTTGATCTGAGCGTTCCGAGTTATGCGGCCAGTGGCTACGTCTGGCTGCGTTGGCAAGAACCGTTGCAGCGATATCTGCAGGCCAGCGGCGCCACGATCGACCAGCGCTTCGGATTGCTCAACACTCTGATCACCGATGCGCCGCCCCAGTTGCAGCCGGTTGGGCGTGAGCCGGAAAAGCTCGCCGATGGGAGTTATTACCAGCTGTTCACCTACCGCGGCCGCTATTACCTCGATCAGGCCAGCTTCCGCCACTACCCATTTATGAGCGTCAGCCTGCCGCTGGCGATCGAGATTGACGATGTTGATGGAGGCCTCTCCTACCGCCAGCTTCGGCTTGAGCCCGACACCCGCAACAGCGGGATGGGGTTGTATGCACGCATCATCGGTTGGCTCAACCAAGGCTGGTCGATTGCCGAATACCGCCATCGCTACGCCACGAATTTCGGCCTGGGTGGTCCCGAGAGCGACTACAGCCTGATCTTGTTTGAGATCTCCTTTGGAACCTCGTCGTGGGCAGCGTTCTGGCGGTTGCTTCTGCCCTTGGCCGTGTTGATGGCGATGGTGTTGCTGGTCTTCAAGGTGCGCCCGGATGAACAGGACGCCCGCGCCAGCATCCCGGTCACGGTCCTGCTCACCCTGGTGTTTCTACAGCAGACCTACCGCGACAATCTGCCCGATCTGCCCTTCCTCACGTATCTCGATCAGGTGTACGTCGTGGCCTATGTGGTCACCCTGGTGGCCTTCATTCTCGTGATCTGGATCGGTCGGCGCTATGCCGATATGGAAGCGATCGAGGATCGATCGGCCCGCGAGACGCTGCTGCAACGGCTGGAATCCCTCGATAACAGCTGGCCATTGCTGGTTGTGGCTTTTGGGGGTGTCGCCATTGCCCTGGCCTGGATGTCAATCCCGCCTGGAACCTGAGGCCTAGGCAGCGGCTGCCTGGGAGGCCGGACCTAGCAAACGCTCTCTCAGCCGCTGCCCCAACCGCTCAACCAACCTTTGCGGTGCGAAGGTGCGCCCCAGCAGCTCCAAAAGCCCGCGCAGGTCTTCCGTGTTGAGACGGTCATCACGCACCAGGGTGAGCAGTAAACGCTCACGCAGACTGCGACCTTCTTGGCCTAACAGCAGCTTGAGACCAGCACCGGCCACGGGCAGCAGTTCAGGACCCACGGAACCCTCATCGTTTTCCACCACAGCTAGAAGGCTCTCCAGCCGCTCAAGCTGTATCCGCCCCTCACGATCGAACAGCACCTCCAGCAACTTTTCGCGCATCTCGGCGGTGTCGCCCGCCAACAGGCGCCGGGCCACGTAGGGGTAGGCCACGCGGATGATGCGGAAGCTTGGATCCAGCCGCAAGGCCAGACCCTCCTGGCTGACCACGGCTCGGATGATCAGGGCGAAGCGCGCCGGCACCCGGAAGGGGTAGGCATACATCAGCTCCGAGAAGCGATCGGTGATCGCTTTGAAGTTGAAGGAGCCCACGTTGTCGCCCAGGGCACCACCGAGAACCTCCTCCAGGGCTGGCACGATCGGGGCCAAGTCGGTGTTGGGGTTGAGGAAGCCCAGTGCAACGAAATCCTGGGCCAACGAAGCGAAGTCACGGTTGATCAGGTGAACGACGGCGCCCGTGAGGGTGAGGCGATCGCTGTCGCTGATCGAATCCATCATCCCGAAGTCGACGTAGGCCAGATGGCCCATGGCACCGGTTTTGCCCGGTAGGGCAAAGAGGTTGCCGGGGTGGGGATCGGCGTGGAAGTAGCCAAATTCCAGCAGCTGCTGCAGACCGGAGATCACACCGGTGCGGATCAGGGAGGCTGGATCGAGATGCTGCGCCTCCAACTCCTGGCGTTGCTGCAGTTTGGTGCCGTTGATCCAGGTGGTGGTGATCACCCGTTGAGCCGAGAGGCTGCGATCGACCCTCGGCACGATCACGGCGGGGTTCTTGGCAAACAGGCGGCCAAATCGCTCGGCGTTGTCGGCCTCGCGGCGATAGTCGATCTCTTCAAAGAGGGATCGGCCGAATTCATCAATGATTTCGCCCAGCCCGAAGCCCAGGTTCAGGGGTAGTAGCGGCGCCGAGACCACACCCAACAGGCGGATCAGCACCATGTCGCGGCGCAGTTGTTCGGTGAGCTTGGGCCGCTGCACTTTCACCGCCACCCAGGAGCCGCCTACGGGCTTGGCCCGATACACCTGCCCCAGGCTGGCTGCAGCAACGGGGTGATCGGGGAAGTCCTCAAACAGCTGCTCGACCGGTGCGCCGAGCTCCTCCTCGATCGTTTGCAGCGCGATGGCGTGGGGGAAGGCCGGTAGGTCGTCCTGCAGCTTGGTGAGCTCATCGAGCCAGTCACGCCGCAACAGGTCGGGGCGTGTCGAAAGGGCTTGGCCCAGCTTGATGAAGCAGGGCCCAAGGTTGGTGAGGGTGGTGAAAATGCGCTTGCCCAGGCGCTTTTGGACCTTTGGATCGTTGCTGCCGCCTTGGATCACCAGCACAACCGCCAGGGAGATCAGCTGGCTGAGCAGCACCGTGAGCCGCCCGATTAACTGCCACGGCCGCAGCAGCAGCCAGCGCAGATCTGCCCGCGGGTCGTAGCGATGGGCGGGGCTGCTCAAGATCGGCCGCGGCGGAAGAGAGCCAAACTCTAAGAAGAACGCCCGAGGGGCTATGGCTCTGCTGGAGCGCTTGCTGGCGGGCCCGCCTCCTCTGCCCTTGCACCTGCCGGCCCACGGCAGGGGCCGGGCTCTAGCCCCCGCCCTGCGGCGCCTGCTGCGGCAACCACCAGGCCGCTGGGATCTGCCTGAGTTGCCAGAGATCGGCGGTCCTCTCGAGCTGGAGGGGGCTGTAGCGGATGCTCAAGCTGCTGCCGCTGCCTTGCTCGGAGCGGAGCGCTGTTGGTTCGGTGTTAACGGGGCTAGCGGTCTGCTGCAGGTGGCGTTGTTGGCCTTAGCCCAGCCGGGTGAGCGCGTGCTGCTGCCTCGCAACCTGCATCGCTCCCTGCTGCATGGCTGTGTGCTCGCACAGCTGCGGCCTGTGCTCTTCGATCTTCCATTTGACACGGCTACCGGGCTCTGGATGCCGCCCACACCCGAGACGCTGTCTCGGCATTTGGATACAGCCTTGGCCGGAGGGCCCTTGGCGGCGGTGGTGCTGGTTTCGCCCAGCTATCAAGGCTTGGCGGCGGATCTACCGGGGCTGATCGCTGCAGTGCATCGCCGCGGCTTGCCTGTGCTGCTGGATGAAGCCCACGGAGCTCATCTGGGATTGGATCCGCGCCTGCCGCAGGGGGGGCTGGCCTGTGGTGCCGACCTGGTGGTGCAGTCGCTCCAGAAGGCGGCCGGTGGTTTGGCCCAGAGCGCGGTGTTGCTGCAGGCGAAAAGCGCTGATCCAGCAGAGGTTCAGGCTCGCAGCGCAGCGATTGAGCGGGCCTTGCTCTGGTTGCAAACCTCTAGCCCCAGCGCTCTGTTGTTGGCCTCGGCGGCGGCGGCGCTCAGCGATCTGCACAGCTCGGCTGGTCGCCGGCGCTTGCGAGCGGCCATCGATACCGGTGTGGCGTTGCAACGGCGGCTGGAGCAGCTGGATGTTCCTGTGCTGGCCAATCACGATCCCTTGCGCCTCTGCCTGCACACCGCCGCTCTGGGGATCAACGGCCTCGATGCCGATGTCTGGCTGATGGAGCGGGGCGTGATCGCAGAGCTTCCAGAGCCCGGCAGCCTCACGTTCTGCTTGGGGCTGGCGCCACCGCGGGGCCTGCTGCGGCTGTTGCCCCGCCACTTGCAGCAGTTGCAGCGGGCTTTGGGTGGTGCGCCCATCGTCCCCTTCTTGCCAGCGCCGATCCCGCCGCTGGCTGAACCAGAGCTGCCAATGGCGCAAGCCTGGCGTGCACCGCAGGAGCGGGTGCCCTTAGCCGCTGCCGCGGGTCGAGTGGCGGCAGAGCCGCTCTGTCCCTATCCCCCAGGGATTCCTCTTCTGATTCCAGGTGAGCGCATTGATCCCGAGCGCGCCGAATGGCTGCAGCAGCAACACAGGCTTTGGCCTGGCCAGATCGCTGATACGGTGAGCGTTGTGGCCGGTTGAGAAGCGGATGGGCTCGCCAGGCGATGCTCCCTTCCAGTGGGACTTCGTGACGCCTGGGCTGCCCGATGCGGCCTTTGCTGACGCCCCTGGCTTTAGTCCCACGCCGATGGAGCAGCGGGTGATGCTGCTCTCCCATCTGCGCCCGCGCCAGGATTCGCTCGTCTGGGATGTGGGCGGTGGCACCGGTGCTCTAGCGCTGGAGATTGCCCGGCTGATGCCCGCTGGCGAGGTTCACACCCTTGAACGTGATCCAGAGGCGGTCGAGTTGCTGCGGCGGAACCGCCAGCGCTTCGGCATCGGCAATTTGCACATTCATGCCGGCGATGCCCCGGAAGGACTGGCGCAATTACCGCCGCGACCTGATCGCGTGCTTCTGGAGGTGGGCCGGCCGCTGCGTGAGGTGCTTGATCTGGTTTGGGATGCCTTGGTCCCTGCTGGTCGTTTAGTGATCAGCACCGCAAGCCTGGAGGGGCTG
>JBIIDQ010000107.1:0-6019 GCA_044238295.1 Vulcanococcus sp. | reverse complement strand
CGCCTGGAGCAGTACTTCGCCAGCGGTGAGCTGCGCGTTCGTGCCGCTGCCACCATCAGCGCTAACGCTTCCGCGATCATCAAGGAAGCCGTGGCCAAGTCGCTGCTGTACTCGGACATCACCCGTCCCGGCGGCAACATGTACACCTGCCGTCGCTACGCAGCCTGCATCCGCGACCTCGACTACTACCTGCGTTACGCCACCTACGCCATGCTGGCCGGCGACACCTCGATCCTCGACGAGCGTGTGCTGAACGGCCTCAAGGAGACCTACAACTCCCTGGGCGTGCCCATCGGCGCCACCGTGCAGTCGATCCAAGCCATGAAGGAAGTGACCGCTTCCCTGGTGGGCCCCGATGCTGGCCGTGAAATGGGCGTGTACTTCGACTACATCAGCTCCGGCCTGGGTAACTGATCCACGCCTTCGGCACACTTCGAGGATCCCCCATGCGCCTGTTCAAAGTCACAGCTTGCATTCCCTGCCCAGAAAAGGCCCGTTCCCAGCGCGAGCTGCAGAACACCTTCTTCACCAAGTGGGTGCCCTACGAAAGCTGGTTCGCTGAGCAGCAGCGGATCATGAAGCAAGGCGGCAAGATCCTGAAGGTTGAACTGGTGGCCGGTCGCCGTCAGGTCAACGTCGGCAACTGATCTTCAGCGCTTCATTCATTCTTCGAAAGCCCGGCATTGCCGGGCTTTTTTATTGGCAAGCCACTACGAAATACGGGATAGTCGGATCCTGTTAACGGCTCAGCTTTGGCTCGTCCTGCCAACCCACCCAGCCTGTTGCCGGTGCCGTTCAACCAATGGCCAGCGGAGGCGCGGCTGCTGCTGGGGATGGTGGCCCTGTGGTGTGCCCTGGGCCTCGTGGTGCTGGGCTCCGCCAGCTGGTGGGTGGCTGCCCGGGAGATGGGGGATCCCACCTACTACCTCAAACGACAGGCGATCTGGCTGGTGGCGAGCTGGGGGCTGCTCTACCTCGGCCTGAGGATCAACCTGCGGCGCTGGCTGCGGATGGCTGGCCCCGCCTTACTGGTGGGCATGGTGCTCGTGGCCCTTACCCTGGTGATCGGCAGCACCGTGAATGGTGCGAGCCGTTGGCTGGTGATCGGCCCGATTCAGCTGCAGCCCACGGAGCTGATCAAGCCGTTTTTGGTGCTGCAAGGGGCGGCGTTGTTTTCCCACTGGAGCCGCATCGCCCCCGATCAGAAGTTGATCTGGATGGGCGTGTTCGCTGTCACGCTTGGGCTGATCCTCAAGCAACCCAACCTCAGCACCGCGGCGCTCTGCGGGATTCTGCTCTGGTTGATGGCCCTGGCCTCAGGCCTGCCCCTCTGGGCGATGTTGGGCACCGCCGGCCTGGGGCTCACGGTGGCCATCGGCAGCATCTCGATCAACGAGTACCAACGCATCCGGGTGACCTCCTTCCTCAATCCCTGGAAAGATGCCCAGGGCGATGGCTACCAGCTGGTGCAGAGCCTGCTCGCAATCGGCTCCGGCGGGCTCTGGGGTGAAGGCTTCGGCCTCTCCACCCAGAAGCTGCAATACCTGCCGATCCAGAGCACCGATTTCATCTTTGCCGTGTTTGCCGAGGAATTCGGCTACGTGGGCTCGGCGCTTCTGTTGCTGTTTCTGTTGCTGTTCGGCTTTGTGGGCCTGCGGGTGGCCCTGAGCTGCCGCAGCAATCAACAACGCCTGGTGGCGATTGGCTGCACCACCTTGCTGGTGGGTCAATCGATCCTCAACATCGCCGTGGCCAGCGGCGCCATGCCCACCACTGGCCTGCCCCTGCCGATGATCAGCTACGGCGGCAACTCCCTGCTCTCCAGCCTCCTCACCGCCGGCCTGCTGCTGCGCTGCGCCCTCGAGGGTGCGGGCCTGGAACCGGGCCGGCCGCGCCGGCGCGAGGAGCGGCTGCGCTCAGCTGGCGAGAGCCTCTCGATAGGCTGACGCCTCCGCTGAAGAGATCACGGCGATGGTGGCTCCGGCCCTGGCGGATTGGGCCCGCAGCGGTGAACAGCTGCTCAGCAACTCCCTGGCCCATCCCGGAGCCTTCACGCTGCTGTTGGTGTTCGCCGGCGGGTTGATCACCAGCCTCGGGCCCTGTTCTCTGTCGCTGCTGCCGGTGACCCTGGCCTATTTGGCTGGTTTTGATGATCAGCAAGAACGGCCTTGGCAGCGCAGCCTTAGCTTCTGCAGCGGCATCGTGGCCTCACTGGTGCTGCTCGGCCTGGCCAGCGGTGCCCTCGGCCGGATCTACGGGCAGGTGCCAGGCCTGATCCCCACGTTGGTAGCCGTGCTCGCCCTGTTGATGGGCCTGAACCTGTTGGGGCTCCTTCCCCTGCGGTTGCCCAGTGGCCCCGACCCAGAGCAATGGCGCCAGCGCGTTCCCAATGCGCTAGCGCCGCTGGCGGCGGGGCTTGCCTTTGGCCTGGCGGCCTCGCCGTGCACCACACCGGTGTTGGCGGTGCTGCTGGCCTGGATCGCCCAGGCCGGTGATCCCCTGGCGGGGGTGGTGCTGCTCACCGCGTTTGCCGCCGGCCAGGTGATGCCCCTGCTGCTGGCGGGCACCGCCGCCGCCTTGGTGCCTCGCCTGCTCGCCCTGCGTGCCTTGGGCCAATGGGTGCCTCCCATCAGCGGTGTGGTGCTTCTGGCCACAGGCACACTCACCCTTCTGGCCCGCTGGGGCTGAGCCATCCACGCACCTGTTGATGAAACGCCTGATCGCCTGGATCTCCGACCTGCGCCTGGCCATTGGCCTGTTGATCGTGATTGCCGTGGCCAGCGGCCTGGGCACCCTGGTGCCCCAGAAAGAGAGCGCAGAGCTGTATCACCGCGTCTACGACGCTCAGCCCTGGCTGGGGCTGCTCAATGGCGACGCGCTGCTGAGCCTGCAGCTCGATCACGTGTATTCGAGCAGCTGGTTTCTGGCGCTCTTGGCCTGGCTAGGGCTCTCGCTGATCCTCTGCAGCTGGCGGCGGCAGTGGCCGGCCCTGCAGGCGGCGTTGCGCTGGATCGACTACAGCAGCCCGCGCCAGCTGAGCAAGCTCAACCTGGCGGAAACCCTGAACTGCAGCGATGCCGATCAGGAACTGAACCGGCTGCAGCAGCTGCTCAGCCAGCGGGGCTGGCAGGTGCAGCCCCAGGCCCATCGCCTGGCGGCCCGACGCGGCGCCAGCGGCCGGGTAGGCCCTCTGCTGGTGCACGCCGGCCTGGTGGTGTTGATGGTGGGGGCCGCTTGGGGTGCGCTGGCCGGTCAGCGGCTGGAGCGTTTCCTCGCCCCCGGCAACGAACTCGAGCTGCTCAACCGCCGCGGCCAAACCCAGCTCACGGTGGGGCTTGAGGCCTTCGGGATCGAGCGCGACCCGGCCGGCCGGCCGGAGCAATTCCGCTCCCAGCTGTTCTTGCAACCAGGCGACCCCTCCAGCGCAGACGCACCACCAGCCACCACCCGCGAAATCAGCGTGAATCACCCGCTGCGCTTCCAGGGGATGACGGTGTATCAGGCGGACTGGGCCCTGGCGGCGATTCAGGTGCAACTGGGCAAGAGCCCCATCCTGGAGCTGCCGTTGCAGAGCTTCCCCCAGCTGGGCGAGCAGGTGTGGGGGATTGTGCTGCCCACCCGCCCGGATGGCAGCAACCCGGTGCTGCTGGCCCTCTCCAGCGAGGAGGGCCCGGTGACGGTGTATTCAGCCGAGGCGGAGATCCTCGGCACCCTGGTGCCTGGGGGTAGCGCCGAGGAGATCGCCGGCATTCCCCTCACCATTGCCGGCGTTGTGCCCGCCAGCGGTCTGCTGCTCAAACGGGATCCAGGCGTGCCGCTGGTGTATGCCGGCTTCGCCATCGCACTGGCGGGCGGGGCGCTGAGCCTGATCGCCACCCGCCAGCTCTGGGCCATTGCTGAACCGGACCAGCACAAGCTGCACGTGGCAGGCCTGTGCAACCGCAACCTGGCGGCCTTTTCGCGGGAATTGCCGGCTCTGCTCTCGGAGCTTCAGCAGGGCTGACGGGTGCCGTGGCTGGTGCGGATCACGGTGTGAACGTTGCCGCGGGGGTTGAAATCGGCCTCCAGCTGCATCCACACCGGCTCACAGGCCGCCACGAAGTCGTCAAGGATGCGATTGGTCACTTCCTCGTGGGAAATGGAGCGATCGCGGTAGCTGTTCACGTACAGCTTGATGGCCTTGAGCTCCATCACCCGGGGCCCAGGTTGATAGAGCAGGCGCAGGGTGGCGAAATCGGGATAGCCGGAGAAGGGGCACTTGCAGGTGAACTCCGGGAGGGTGATGGCCACCTCGTAAGCCCGGCCAGGGCGGGGGTTGTCAAAGCAGATCAGCTCCGCTTCTGCGATGGCCCGCTCTCCGTAGAGGGGCGTGCGGGTCTGATCGGCGCTCATCGGCAGGGGAAACGGTGGTGTGGATGCTAGGCAGCAACCTGCGGACAGCCTGAGCGGTAGCAACCGCAACATCTGCGCCCGGGAAGCTGCGGCGTAATGAGCGGGCCGCGCGGCCCATCGCCCCGGTTGATCTCCCAGAATTCCCTGAGAGACTGTTTTCGATTGAGCTCCCGCAGCCATGAAAAAAGTTGAGGCCATCATTCGCCCGTTCAAGCTCGAGGACGTGAAGCTGGCTCTGGTGAATGCCGGCATCGTCGGCATGACCGTGAGCGAAGTCCGGGGCTTCGGGCGCCAGAAAGGCCAGGTGGAGCGCTATCGCGGCTCCGAATTCACGGTGGAGTTTCTGCAGAAGCTCAAGCTCGAAATCGTGGTGGATGACGCTCAGGTGGACACCGTGATCGGCGCCATCCAGGACGCGGCCCGCACCGGCGAGATCGGCGACGGCAAGATCTTCATCAGCCCTGTGGATTCCGTGATCCGCATCCGCACCGGCGACCGCGACAGCAGCGCCATCTGAAGCCAACCAAACCCCAGGGAGCGGCTCAGGTTCCCAGGGTTTGCGCCACCAGCCGCCGGATCGCCTCTCCATCAGGGGCGGCTCCGGCGTTTTTTTGTGGCGCCCCGGCATCCGCGGCCTCAGCCTCGTGCCAGGCGCCGCTGCGCAACCAGAGCAGGTATTCGTGGTTGCCGGCCGGCCCGGTGATCGGGGAGACCGTGACACCACAGGCGCTCCAGCCTTCGGCCATCGCCGCCGTGATCACCCCCTCGATCGCGTCCACGTGGGCGGCCGGATCACGCACCACCCCGCCTTTGCCCACGCGCTCTTTCCCCACCTCAAACTGGGGCTTCACCAGTAGCAGCGCCTCACGGCGATAGGGCTGGAGCAAGCGGCCGATGGCGGGCAGCACCAGCGCCAAGCGGATGAACGACACATCCGCCACCGCCAGATCCGGCCAGGGATCACCCTCGCCGTAGAGATCCTCCGGCTGCAGGTGGCGCAAGTTGGTGCGTTCCTTGAGCACCAGGCGCGGATCGGTGCGCAGGCTCCAGGCCGTTTGGCCGTAGCCCACATCCACGCCGTAGATCCGGGTGGCCCCGTGCTGCAGCAGGCAATCGCTGAAACCACCGGTGGAGATGCCGCCATCGAGGCAGACCCGGCCACTGGGCTGAATCGGGAACACCTCAAGCGCCCCTAACAGCTTCTCTCCGCCGCGCGAGACAAATCGAGGCGGCTGCTCCACCTCGAAGGGCATCTCCGGCAACACCTCCAGGCCGGGCTTATCGAGCACGCGATCTCCGCTGCGCACCTTGCCGGCCCGGATCAGCTGTTGCGCTTGCTGTCGGCTGGTGGCCAGGCCCAGCTCCACCAGCTGCAGATCCAGGCGTTGCTTGCGGCCCATCAGCGGCGGCGTGCTGGTGTGCTGTCACAAAAGCACAGGGGAAACCGAACAAAAACGGGCGCTGGCGGCGGAATTCGGGGAACACTCCAGAGGATGGCGATCAACACAGGGCCTCCCATGGCGAGCAATCAATCCAACGTGGTGGAACTGCTCCAACCCGGCAGCTTCGTGAAACTGCGCAACCAACCCGATGACCTGCCCCCTTTCCAGCTGATCCAATGCCGCGG
>JBIIDQ010000106.1:0-6152 GCA_044238295.1 Vulcanococcus sp. | reverse complement strand
ATACCCGCCCTGCCAAATTCCAATGTAACGGATGTTTGCGGCCTGTGACGCACGCTTAAGCCCCTGGCGTGGGGCAGAAGTGCTGATCGATGCCATCAGTCGGGCTAATCACCCACCTGGCCTTTCCTTCTAAACACTGCTAAGAGATGCCTTTCACCGCCCAGGCCATGCGCCTCCCTGCTGTTTCACTGGCCGCCGCTCTGCTGCTGGTGGGCTGCCAGCGCGGTCCATCCGCCGAAAGCGAACGGCTCGATCGCCTCGAGCTGCGGATGCAACAACTGGAACAGCGCCAGGCCAGGCCAGCCGCCAACGATGGTGCCGATCGGGCCGGTAAGCCGCCCGCCGGCCCGGTGAAATCGCTCACCTTCCGCATGGGTAGCGCCGACGATCGCCTTCGCATCTACTGGGCCGATGGCACCAGCAGCGACCTGCCCTGCACCAAAGAGCAGGGCACCTGGGCCTGCGGCTGATCCCATCTCAACTCTCCAGATCTATGAAACGCCTCGCCTCCATCGCCGGCCTGCTGATCTGCGGCATGGCCCTCGCTCCAGCCGGCTCCAGGGCTCAGGGCGTTGAGCAGACCCTCAAGCGCATCGATCAGCTGCAACAGCTGGCACCGGCCCGCCAGCGAGCCATGAACCTGGCCCGCAACACCGCCGTGAAACTCAACGGCGGACTGACCGTCTACATGCCAGCGGCCTGCATGTTCAGCTCGGGCGGCAGCGGCGGCAGCTGCCTGATGCAAACGAGCGACCAGGGCTTTTTGTTCCGCTTTAACGGCGGCGCACCGGGCTGGCAGCAACTGGGCAAGCCACCCACGCTGACCACCGAGATCCTGATCAGCCCGGATGGCCGCACAGTGAGCCAGCTCGTTTACAACGGCCCGCTGCGCTGAAGCAGATGGCCAAGGGCATCCGCCCAGGAGCTCTGACAGAGCCAGCGCTCGCGCCGGCAAAGGCTCAAGGCGATGCCCTTCTCCCCGTAGGCCGCCTCGTTGATGAACACCGGCCAGCGCGCCTCGGGGCTGAGCTGCAAGGCCTCTGGGGCAAAGCGGCCACCCTGCCCATCGAGCTGCCAAAACAGCGGATCCCCAGGCTGCAGTGGCTGCCAATCGCGATGCTGCCGCTGCGGATGCAACGCCGCCAAGGGAGTGCCATCGCTGCGGCGCGGCAAATCCAGGCTGGCTTGATGCAAATGCACCTGCAAACCATGAGGTAAGGCCAACCTGCCGGCAGCCGCGGCTGCCAGGGTGTCGCAGGCTGCTTCCACCGCCAGCTGAGTCTGCTGAGAGATGGTGGCGCTGACGAGCCCCTGGGGCACAGGACCCACCTCGATCACCAGACCGGAGGGCCAACGCTCCACCAAAAAACCGGTCTGGGCGGCGTCGGCTTCGTGCAGATACACCGGCAAACCCAAACGGGCCTGGATCCCGGCCGCCAGCGCTAGATCGGCCGGCCGCCGGCCGTACACCACCAGGGAATTGCCCATGGCGCTGGTGGTGCTGTGCAGATCAAGCGCCACGGCGCAGGGGTTAGCGCCGTTGGGGCCGAAGGCGGCCAGGAGATCCCGGGCCCGCTGGATTTCCAGCTCCTGGCGGGAGGCGTCAGCGAGCAGCGCCGGATCAAAACAGCGATTCAGATCCCGATCGATGTAGCGGCGGTTAGCGGCAAAGGCCTCGGGATTGCCGATCTCCAGCTGCAGCTCCAGGCCCGCAGCGTGGAGCTGCTGCGGCTGCTGCCGCCACTGCTCCATCAACCAGGGGGCGTTGCGCTCATTGCCATGGGTGGCGGCCACCACCAGCACTCGGCCCTGCCCCATCCGCTGGATCCCTGTTGGTTCTTGCGCCAGCCTGGCAACAATCCAGCGAGAGCGGCCATGGCGATTCCCCCGACGGTGGTGGCCACAGCCCGCGCCGGCTGGCACTGGCAGTGGCTGCAACTGATGGGCGGCCTGGGCCCGGCGGATGCCGAGGGCAACTACACCAGGCCGGAGGCCGCCTTCACCGAGCTGCCGCCGCTTCCGAACGACGCCGCCGAGCCAAGGGCCCACGTGTTGATCGTGGGGCGCAGCTGCCCCTGGGCCCATCGGGCCTGGCTGGTGTGGACGCTGCGGCAACTGCAGCCCTCGATCGAGCTGGTGGTGGTGGAGCCCGATCCCCAAGCCGGCCGCTGGCGCTTCCCCACGCCGTTTCTCGGCTGCACCACCCTGCAGGAGCTCTACCGGCGCTCCGGCGCCCCAGCCCAGCAACGGGCCACCGTGCCGGTGTTGGTGCATCGCCGCAGTGGGCGAGTGGTGCTGGGGGAGAGCGCTCGGCTGATCGAGCTGCTCAACCAATGGCCCGCCCCCTCCGGCGGCGCGGATCTGGCACCGGCGCAGCAGAGCGCGGCGATCAGCCGCTGGCGCGAGCTCTTTCAGGGCGCCGTGAACGACGGCGTGTATCGCTGCGGCTTTGCCCGCACGCAACCGGCCTACGACCGAGCCGAAGCCGCCCTGTTCGCTGCTCTCGACACGGCTGAAACAGCTCTAAGCGGACCACACGCAGGGCCCTGGCTGGCGGGAGCGGTCCCCTCGCTGGCGGATGTACAGCTGTTCACCACCCTGATCCGCTTGGAGCTGGTGTACGCGCCCCTGTTTGGCGTGTCCCGCCGGCCGCTGTGGCAGTTTCCAGCCCTCTGGCAGTGGCGCCAGCGCTTCTTCGCCTTGCCCGGCGTGGCCGACACCTGCTGCGATCAGGACTGGCGCCGCGACTACTTCGGGGCGCTCTTCCCCCTGCATCCCTCGGGCATCGTGCCGGCGGGTCCGGCGCTGGCCACACTGGTGCAGGGCCGGCTGCAGCCATGACCAGTTTTGAAGGGGTATACGGGCCGTTCAGCATCACGGCCGACGACGAGCGCGAGGTGCTCGGCTATCGGTTGGCCTTGTTCACGGCCGCCGTGGCCCAGGTAGCGCTGCTGGTGCAGTGGCGTCAGCTGGGGAGCGATTGGCTCTGGCCCTGGCTGCTGCCGCTGGTGATCGGGGTGGGGCTGGCCCTGCGCTGGATTCACATCTACCTGCGGCCGTTGCACCGCGCCCTGCAACTGTTTTGGCTGATCGGCAGCCTGGGCTTCGTAGCCCTGGCGATTCGCTCGGGGCCTAACGCCATGGCTGACGCCGTGGCCGCTGATCCCCGCTGGATCTGGGCGGTCGGCCCCTTCTTCGCTGCCCTGGCAGGCATCGGCTTCAAGGAGTTCTTCTGCTTCCGCAGGCCGGAGGCGATCGGCGTGACCCTGCTGTTGCCCGTGGCCCTCCTGGGCGCCCTCAGCGGTGTGCTCCCGCCCATGGCCACGGCGGCGCTCATGGGGCTGGAGGCGGCGCTGCTGCTCGTGCTCACCCTGCGCAAATTCCCCATGCCCGCCGCGGCCGATGTGGGGGATAAAAGTGTGTTTGCTTATCTGGAAGCTCAGCGGAAGCAGCCCGGTTCGTGAGCTTGATCAGCCTGGTGGATGTCCGCAAGGACTTCGGCATCCGCACCCTGTTTGATGGCCTCAGCCTGCATGTGGGCGAGCGGGAGCGGCTCGGGCTGATCGGACCCAACGGCGCCGGCAAATCCACCCTGTTGCATGTGCTGGCGGGCTTGGAACCCCCGGGCTCCGGGGAGCGGCGCGTGTTGCCCCAGGCCCGGATCGTGCTGGTGAGCCAGGAGCCGGAGCTGGATCCGCAGCGCACCGTGCTCGAGCAGGTGTTCGAGGGCAGCGGCGAAAAGATGCAGCTGCTGCAGCGCTACACCGCCGTGAGCGATGCGCTGGCCTCCGCCCATGCCCAGGGCAGCGACGACAGCGCGCTCCTGGCGGAGCTCAGCGACCTCAACGCCCGCATGGATCAGAGCCAGGCCTGGGACCTGGAGCAGCAGATCCGCGAAGTGCTGCAGCGGCTAGGCATCGGCGACACCCATCGCCGCGTCGGCGACCTCTCCGGCGGCTACCGCAAACGCCTGGCCCTGGCGGCCGCCCTGGTGGCCGATCCCGATGTGTTGCTGCTCGATGAGCCCACCAACCACCTCGATGCCGACTGCATCCAGTGGTTGCAGGGCTACCTGCAACGCTTCCGCGGCGCCCTGGTGCTGATCACCCACGACCGGTACGTGCTCGATCAGGTGACCAACCGCATCGTGGAGGTGGATCGGGGCGAGGCCCGCAGCTACAGCGGCAACTACGCCTATTATCTGGCCCGCAAAGCCGAAGAAGAGGCCTCCGAGGCGGCGAGCGAAGCCAAGCTGCGCAACGTGCTGCGGCGGGAACTGGAGTGGCTCAAGCGCGGCCCCAAGGCCCGCAGCACCAAGCAGAAGGCCCGGATCCAGCGGATCGAGGCGATGCAGGAGCAACCCAAGCGGCAGCAGAAGGGACAGCTGAGCCTCGCCACCAATCAGCGGCGCCTGGGCAAGCGGGCGATCGAGGCCGAAGCCCTGAGCGTGTGGGCCACCGATGCACACCAGGCCAGTGGGGCCCATCCGCTGCTACGCGAGTTCAGCTACGACTTCAGCCCCGAAGACCGGGTGGGGATCATCGGCCCCAACGGTTCCGGCAAATCCACCCTGCTCGATCTGATCGCTGGCCGGCGTCAGGCCCAGGCTGGCCGGATCGAGCTGGGCAGCACCGTGAAGCTGGCCTATTTCGATCAGCACAGCCACCACGTGCTCGATGGCACCGATGCGGCGGGGCGCCAGCGCAAGGTGATCGATGTGGTGAAGGAAGCCGCGAGCACGGTGGAACTGGAGGGCTCCACCCTCAGCGCCTCCCAGCTCCTGGAGCGCTTCCTCTTCCCGCCGGCGCAGCAACACCAGCCCGTGACCAAGCTCTCGGGCGGCGAGCGCCGGCGCCTTCACCTGTGCCGGCTCCTGATCGAGGCGCCCAACGTGCTGCTGCTCGATGAGCCCACCAACGATCTCGACGTGCAGACCCTCACGGTGCTCGAAGACTTCCTCGAAGACTTCCGCGGTTGCGTGGTGGTGGTGTCGCACGACCGCTATTTCCTCGATCGCACCGTGGATCGGCTGTTTTGCTTTGAGGAAGGCCGGCTGGAGCGCTTCGAGGGCAACTACAGCAGCTACCTCGAACGGCAGCCCTCTACCGCCAGCGCCAGCCAGGCCGCCACAGCCAAGCCCCTGGCTGAGCAGGCCGCCACAACGGAGGCAACACCCCCTCAGGCAAAACCAGCTGCCGTTAAAGTGCGACGCCGTAGCTTCAAGGAAACGCGCGAACTCGAGCAGCTCGATGCCGAACTGCCCCGCTGGGAGGAGCAGCGCAGCTCGTTGGAAGCCCAGATGGCTGCCGGAGGCAGCGATTACGCCGCCCTGGAGGCCCTGAGCGAGGAACTCTCAACCCTGCTGGAGCGCATCGCCCGTGGCGAGGAGCGCTGGCTGGAGCTCAGCGAACTGGCTGGTTGAGGGCACTGCTGCGGCGCCGGCGCAACTGATGGGGTAACTCCTGAGCAGCCGGCCGGCAGGAGGCGGGCCTCGCCGTGAGCTCGCAGCGGGGCGCGGGGGTGGGTTCCGCACCGAGCCAGGGCTGACGCCGCAGGCAACCGGTGCGGGCCTCCTCGTCTTTCAGCGCCGTGGGCTTGTAATCGTCCACGCCGCGCTGGATCGCCATCTCATCCCCCATGCGCCGCAGGTAGAGATCCAGCGACCATTGCACCTGCTGGTGTTCGAAGGCTTCGCAGGCCGCCTGGAGGGAGGTGAAGCGCTGGCTCACCAGACCACTGGGGGCGCACTGCTTCCACTCGAGCACCTGCTCAAAGCTGAGGCCGCTGCGCCACTGCCGTTGCTCCGAGAGGTAGCAGTGATGCTCGGGGCCGTTGATCCAATAGAGGCGGCTGTGGTCGTCGATGAAGTGACGATCGCGGCGTTGGCGGATGCGTGTCATGGCCCCGGGAGCCTGGTGCCCCCTCCTTAGCAACAGCATCGCGATGGCGCCGCAACAACCACCCAATGGCGCTGCAACAGCCAGGCTGAGGCCGAAATCAGAAGCCCACCACAAACACCATCGGGCCGGGCGCATAGCCCGTATCGTGTGCACGACGTCGAGCGGCCTGAGCACTTCCGGCCTCCTCCATGAACACGATCGACGAGCACATCGCCAAGGACAAAACCGAGATCGAAGCGGCACGCGCTGCCG
>JBIIDQ010000105.1:0-6176 GCA_044238295.1 Vulcanococcus sp. | reverse complement strand
CCCAGCGCGCGACGCATCACCGGGCTGCTGTGGCCAAGGGTGCAGACAGCGATACCGGCAACCCCGTCGAGATAACGGCGGCCCTGGCTGTCCCACACCCACACGCCTCGGCCGCGCACCAGTTCGAGTGGAAAACGCCCGTAGGTGTTCATCACCGCCGATTGGGCGGGACTGGTGCGTGAGGGCGGGGTTATAGGAGCGGTGGGACTTGAACCCACATGCCCGAAGGCGCTCGATTTTGAGTCGAGTCCGTCTACCAATTCCGGCACGCTCCCGCGTGGCTGACTGTAAGGGCCAGCCCTCAGCCCACGCGACGGATCGATGCTCCGACGCGGTTGAGCTTGCCCTCGAAATCGGCGTAGCCGCGATCGAGGTACTCCAGGCCTTGAACGGTGGTGATGCCGTCGGCGGCCAGACCCGCCAGCACCATCGCCGCTGAGGCCCGCAGATCGCTGCCCTGCACAGGAGCGCCGCTGAGGCGAGCTACCCCCTCGATGAAGGCGGTGCTGCCCTGCACACGGATCGCGGCGCCCATGCGCTGCAGTTCTGCCACGTGCTGTAGGCGGTTTTCGAAGATGTTTTCAGTGATCACGCTGGTGCCCTTAGCGGTCGCCAGCAGGCTCATGAATGGCGCCTGTAGGTCGGTCGGGAAACCGGGAAATGGTTGCGTGCGCAGGTCAACGGCCCGAATCTCCTCAGCGTTGATGGTCACGCTCGTGCCATCCATGCTGAGGCGGCATCCGGCTTCCTCGAGTTTGGTGAGCACCGCTCCGAGGTGGTCGGGAATCACAGGGCCCACGGTGAGGGTGGAGCGGGTGATGGCCGCGGCGAGGAGAAAGGTGCCGGCCTCAATGCGATCGGGGATCACGGCGTAATCGGCCCCGTGCAGTCGCTCCACACCCACGATGGTGATGCTGGGTGTGCCGGCGCCACGAACTTTGGCGCCCATGGCCAGCAGTAGGCCAGCGAGATCCACCACCTCCGGTTCGAGGGCTGCGTTTTCGATCACCGTTTCGCCTTCAGCTAAGGCGGCGGCCATCATCAAGGTCTCGGTGGCACCCACGCTGGGGCAATCCAGGTGGATGCGGCCACCCTTCAGGCGGTGGCCCCGACCGGGAACAACGGCTGACACCACGCCGTGGTCGATGGTGACCTGAGCTCCCAGTGCCTTTAGGCCCTTCACATGCTCGACCACAGGTCGGGTGCCGATCTGACATCCGCCTGGAAGGGGGACCCGCGCGATCCCCAGCCGAGCCAGGAGCGGTCCAATGCAGAAGAAGCTGGCGCGGAGGCTGTTGACCAGCTCGTAAGGGGGAGCCGACTGGTTGAGCCCCGAACCGTGCATCTCAAGCGTGTCGTTGCCGCGCCGGACCTTCACCCCAAGGGAGGCCAGGATCTCGGCCATGCCCTGGATATCGGTGAGTGGCGGGACGTTTCTGAGTCGAAGTTGATCTTCTGTAAGCAGGCTGGCAGCCATCAGCACCAGCGCCGAATTTTTGGCACCGCTCACCCGCAATTCGCCTGAAAGGCGACGGTTGCCCGCGATCTCAAGTTGAGGGTTGAGAATCTGCTGAGACGGGACAACGGTCACGGTCATGGCTTCGGGCGTCCCGCCTTAGAGGCCTCATCCTGACAATCTGCACTGAGACCGGCAAGACGTCCGGCGCCGGAACTGGCTTGGCGGCCTGGCGATCACCCTTGATGGGGTACATTTCCGAGGTCGCAACGCGACAACGCCAGCCCCTGCGGATGTGGCGGAATTGGTAGACGCGCTAGTTTCAGGTACTAGTGGCAGCAATGTCGTGGGAGTTCAAGTCTCCCCATCCGCACTTGGAATGCCTTCCTCATTTTGAGGGGGGCTTTTTTATTGCCGATTCGTTGCTGATTGCTCGCTCCGTTGTCAGGGTTTGGGGCAGGCCAGCAGCGCGCTTGCGGCTGCTTTCATCGTTCTTGTTGCAACCTCCGCTCATGCTCGTTCTCAAGATCACCAATGCCCCTGAGGTCGTGGCCTCCAAAATCGGTCGCTTTCTTGAGGCTCTGACTCCGGATGCTCTTGATGAAAAGACCATTGAGGATGTGTTGATCAAGGAATTGATCAAGAACCTCAGCGCCGAAGGCCTCAAGGGTGAGGTGGCTGCTGTGCATGGGATCGATCTCAAGGACAGCGCTTTAGTGGTTGGCGAGGGCTTGCATGTCCGCCAGCACAAAACCTTCTGATGGAGCTGATCACCAGCCGACGTAATCCGTTGGTGGGTCGCCTGCGGGCCTTGCATCAGCCCAAGGGGCGCCGCGAGCTGGGGCTGCTGCTGTTGGAAGGAACCCATCAGATGCAGGAGCTGGTGCGTCTGGGGCTTAGGCCAGAGCAACTCTTGGCCACATCGGCCTGGCTCGAGCGCCACGGCGATCTGATCGCAGCGGCTGCTTGGCAGCCCCAGCCGGTGGGCGATGCGGTGCTGGCTGCAGTGGCCACTACGGACAGCCCTGATGGTGTGGTGGCCACCCTGGCCCGCGACATGTTGCCCGCGGCACGGGGACAGGGTGGATTCGTATTGGCTTTGGATCAGCTGCAGGATCCGGGCAATCTCGGCACCTTGCTGCGTACGGCGCTGGCGGCAGGGGTCGACGAACTGTGGCTTGGTGGCGGTGCTGATCCGTTGCAGCCCAAAGTGCTGCGCGCTTCTGCGGGTGCGGGGTTAGCGCTGCCGCTGCTGCGGGAAGCCGATCGTTTTGGGTTGCTGCCGCTGCTGCAGCGGGCACGCGCAGCTGGTCAGCAGGTGGTGGCCACAGTGGTCGATCCCAGTGCCAAGCCTTACTGGCAGCTCGATTGGACCCAGCCGACGGTGCTGCTAATGGGTAATGAAGGAGCTGGCCTCCATCCGGAGCTGGCGGAGCTGGCGACCCACCGCGTCACCATTCCCCACAGCGCAGCTGTGGAATCACTGAATGTGGCCGTAGCGGCCGCGCCACTGCTACTTGAGCGTTGCCGGCAGGAGCGCACCGCGACTGCGGCGCCCTGACAGGAGAGAATGCCCGCCAACAGCGCAGGCATCCGGTGAGCGACGGCAGCTTCGACTTTGATGTGATCGTCATCGGCGCCGGGTATGGCGGCTTCGATGCCGCCAAGCACGCTGCTGACCACGGGCTACGCACGGCGATCATCGAAAGCCGCGATATGGGCGGCACCTGCGTCAATCGCGGTTGTGTGCCGTCCAAGGCTCTGCTCGCTGCTAGCGGTCGCGTTCGTGAGTTGGCGGATGCCGAGCACCTCAAGGGCTTTGGGATCCATGCGGCCCCAGTGCGCTTTGAGCGCCAGAAGATCGCTGACCACGCCAATCAGTTGGTGGCAACGATTCGCGGCAACCTCACCAAAACCCTCGAGCGTGCCGGTGTCACCATCATCCGAGGCACCGGTCGCCTAGAAGGCTCACAAAAGGTGGGTGTGCGTGAGATCAACGGCGTGGATCGCGTGCTTAGCGGCCGCGACGTGATCATCGCCACCGGTTCTGATCCCTTTGTTCCTCCTGGCATCGAAACCGACGGCCGCACGGTCTTCACCAGCGATGAAGCGGTGAGCTTGGAGTGGCTGCCGCGCTGGATGGCGATCATTGGCAGCGGCTACATCGGCCTGGAGTTTGCCGATGTCTACACAGCCCTGGGCTGTGAAGTGACGATGATCGAGGCCCTCGATCGGGTGATGCCCACGTTCGACCCCGATATCGCCAAGATCGCGGCCCGCAACCTGATCGATGGCCGCGACATCGATGCCCGCTCCGGTGTGCTGGCGAAATCGATCAAGCCTGGTGCCCCCGTTCAGATCGAATTGGTTGACATGCAAACGCGTGAGCCGGTGGAAACGCTGGAAGTGGATGCCGTGCTCGTGGCCACCGGCCGTGTGCCCAGTAGCAAAGGCCTCAACCTGGAGGCCTGCGGCATCGAAACCAACCGTGGCTTCATCCCCGTGGACGACCAGCTGCGGGTGCTGCTGAACGGAGCTCCCGTGCCTCACCTGTGGGCTGTGGGCGATGTGACTGGAAAAATGATGCTGGCCCACACCGCTGCTGCCCAGGGCACCGTGGCGGTGGACAACATCCTGGGTCACCCACGCGCCATTGATTACCGCTCGATTCCAGCCGCCACCTTCACCCACCCTGAGATCAGCTCGGTGGGTCTGAGTGAGGCCGATGCCAAGGAGCTGGCCGCCAAGGATGGCTTTGAACTGGGCAGTGTGCGCAGCTACTTCAAGGCCAACTCCAAGGCTCTCGCCGAGCTCGAGAGCGATGGCCTTATGAAGCTGCTGTTCAACAAGAGCACCGGGGAGGTGCTCGGTGCCCATATTTATGGACTGCATGCGGCTGATCTGATTCAGGAGATTGCCAACGCCGTGGCCCGCCGCCAGAGCGTGAAGCAACTGGCGAATGAGGTGCACACCCACCCAACCCTGAGCGAAGTGGTGGAAGTGGCTTACAAGCAGGCCGCTATGGCTGTGGGAGCCTGAATCCATGGAGATCCGTCGCAGGCCGCCCAATCCCAAGGTGAAGGTGGCGCACCTCGAATACGCCATTCCTCACGAGGACAGTGAGCCCCGCAACATCCTCGAGAAGATCGTCTGGGAGAAAGATCGCGAGGTGACCATTGCCCGCGAGCGCGTCAGCCTCGATCAGCTCAAAAAGCAGGTAGCCGAACTTCCTGCCCCTCGCGATTTTCTGGCGGCCTTAAAAGCTGCCTGCCGGAAACCGGCGGTGATTGCTGAGGTGAAGAAAGCCAGCCCCAGTAAAGGTGTGATCCGCGAGGATTTCGATCCTGAGGCGATTGCCCGCGGCTATGCCGCCGGCGGGGCGAGCTGTCTGTCGGTGCTGACCGATAAACAGTTTTTCCAGGGTGGTTTTGAGGTTCTGGTGCAGATCCGTCAGGTGGTGGATCTCCCCCTGCTCTGTAAGGACTTCATCCTGAGCCCTTATCAGCTCTACCAGGCCCGGGCTGCGGGCGCCGATGCAGCGCTGCTCATCGCTGCCATTCTCAGTGATGCCGATATGGCCTACCTGCTCAAGGTGGCTCGAGCTCTTGGGCTCTCAGTGCTGGTGGAGGTTCACGACGCAGCCGAGCTCGAGCGGGTGCTGGCCCTCGAGGGGGTGCAGTTGATCGGCATCAACAACCGCGATCTCGCCACATTTCATACAGATCTGGCCACAACCGAATCACTCACTGAGCGTTACGGAGAGCAAATCCGTGCTCAGGGTTGTTTGCTCGTGAGCGAATCTGGTCTGTTCACGCGCGACGATCTGGACCGTGTGCAGAGTGCTGGAGCCGATGCCGTGCTCGTGGGTGAATCGCTCATGCGCCAGAACGATGTGACCGCCGCCCTCGAGGCTTTGATCGCTGGCTGAGATCACAATGAGTGGCGTTTGTCTCGCCACTCATTGTGATCTCAAAAAACAGATGAAATGGATGATTCGCCGAAGTCAATCTTTTCGGTTCTTGTTTACTGGTTCGGTAGTTTAAGTACGCTGCCGCTTGCAGCTGCTGATTGGATTGCTTCGGCCATCCGCAATCCTTCAACGGCATCATCCAGGTTGGCGATTGTTGAAGTTCGTTGTTCTCTTACGCAGCGAACGAAGTCGTAGAGCTCATCGCGTAGTGCTCCGCCGATGCTTCCATGCAGAAGGGGCCATAAGCCAACATCAATGGACTGCGAGGCTTGCTCAGACCAGATTTGAAGAGGCGCATCGAGAAGGCGGAGTTTGGCTGTTCGTTGGCTTCCAACCACTTCCAGTTCCGCGTCAATCGTTCCTTGCCACGTTGCGGTGGTGACATTCAATGGTGAACCTTCGGGAACGAACCAGCTGGATTCCACGACGCCGAGGCTGCCGTTTTTGAAGTGGATCAGAGCGCTGAGTGCTTCGCTGTATTGATAGGTTTTCGGTTTTCGCTCCATGGCCATGACTCGTTCTGGCTGTGAGTTGGTCAGCCAAAGCATTAGGTCGAGATCGTGAATCAGAGTTTCATAAATTGTGTGGCCATAATCAAGGTGAAACCTTGCCCATTGGCGTGAGCAATTGCGTTTCGCTCGGATGGAGATAATCTCTCCAAAGCTGCCAGTGTCAATTTCTTGTTTGAGCTTCGCATGACTCGCTTCATAGCGCAACACAAAACCAATTTGAAGGATTACGCTTGCGGCC
>JBIIDQ010000104.1:0-6199 GCA_044238295.1 Vulcanococcus sp. | reverse complement strand
CCGTGCAGGCGGGCGTACTCCACCAGCTGCGGCAGCCGCGCCATCGAGCCGTCGGTGTTCTGGATCTCGCAGATCACGCCGGCCGGATACAACCCCGAGAGCCGGGCCAGATCAACGGCGGCCTCGGTGTGGCCAGCCCGTTTGAGCACTCCGCCCTGCTTGGCGCGCAGCGGAAAAATGTGGCCAGGCCGGCGCAAATCAGCCGGACGGGTGGCCGGATGGATCGCCACCTGAATAGTGCGCGCGCGGTCCTCGGCGGAAATTCCCGTGCTCACCCCGTTTTCCGGGCCCGCATCCACGCTCACGGTGAAGGCGGTTTGGTTGCTGTCTGTGTTGCGATCCACCATCAAAGGCAGATCGAGCGCATCGAGGCGCTCTCCCTCCATCGCCAGACAGATCAGGCCGCGCGCCTGGGTGGCCATGAAGTTGATCTGCTCGGGCGTGGCGAATTGAGCCGCGCAGATCAGATCGCCTTCATTCTCTCGGTTTTCATCATCTACCACCACCACCATCTCGCCGTTGCGGATCGCCGCCAGGCCATCGGCGATGGTGTCGAACTGAAATGCGGCTTGCTTCAGGGGCGGCTGGCCTCAAGGCCTCGGTGGCAGACACTTTTATAGAGCCCGGTACGATCTTGCGTTCCCGTTGTTCCGCCATGGCCAGCAAGCGCGTTGCGGTGATCGGCGCCTCCGGGTATGGCGGATTGCAGACCCTGCGCCTGCTGCAGGGGCACCCCGAACTGGAGGTGACTTTCCTGGGGGGTGAGCGCAGTAGCGGTAAGCGCTGGAGCGAACTCACCCCCTTCCTGCCCCTGCCCGGTGATCCGGTGGTGCAGAGCCCGGAGCCGGAGGCGATTGCAGGGGCTGCTGATCTGGCGGTGTTGAGCCTGCCCAACGGTCTGGCCTCCACCCTCGTGCCCCCCCTGCTGGAGCGGGGTGTGAAGGTGGTGGATCTCTCCGCCGATTACCGCTACAGCTCTCTCGATCACTGGAAAGAGGTGTACGCCTCTGAGGCGCACTCCTTCCCCCGCAGCGACGCCGATCTCTGCGCTGAAGCGGTGTATGGCCTGGTGGAGTGGGAGCGGGAGCGGATCGCGGCGGCCCGTCTGGTGGCAGCCCCCGGCTGTTTCCCCACCGCCAGCCTGCTGGCGCTCACGCCGCTTCTTAAGCAGGGCCTGATCGAAACCAGCGGCATCGTGATCGATGCGAAAACCGGCACCAGTGGCGGCGGCCGTGCGGCCAAGGAGCATCTGTTGCTGGCTGAGGCCTCTGAGGGCGTTGCGCCCTATGGCGTGGTGGGCCACCGCCACACCAGTGAGATCGAACAGCTGTGCAGCCGCGCTTCAGGGCGCTCGATTCAGTTGCAGTTCACCCCGCACCTCATCCCGATGGTGCGCGGTTTGCTGGCCACGGTGTACGGCCGCCTGCGGGATCCCGGCCTCACCGCTGAAGACATCACCACCCTGCTGGAGGCCGCCTATCGCCATGCGCCCTGCGTGCAGGTACTGCCGGTGGGCACCTACCCCTCCACCAAGTGGGTGCGTCAGACCAACCGGGCGCTGCTGTCGGTGCAAGTGGATGGCCGCACCGGCCAGCTGATCGTGATGAGCGCGATCGACAACATGGTGAAGGGCCAGGCCGGCCAAGGCGTGCAGTGCCTCAACCTGATGGCTGGGTTGCCGGCTGAAACCGGTCTGCCGCTGTTGCCCTTCTATCCCTGATCGCGGTGCACCAGCCCCAGCCGCTGTGCAGCCAGCTGCACGGCCATGGGAAGGATGCGGTGTTCCTGGCGGTGGATCCGGTTAGCCAGGCTGTCCACGCTGTCGCCAGCCAGCACGGGCACAGCCGCCTGCACCAGGATTGGGCCCGTGTCCACCTCCAGGCTCACCAGGTGTGCTGTGCAGCCGGTGAGCGTGACCCCTGCCGCAAGCGCCTGTTCGATTGCCCGAGCACCGCGGAAGCTGGGCAAGAGCGAGGGGTGGATGTTCAGGAGGCGCTCGGGGAAGGCATCGATCATCTCCTGGGTGACGATCCGCATCCAGCCCGCCATCACCACTAAGTCCACATCGGCCTGGCGGAAGCTGCTGATCAGAGCTTGATCCAGGGCTTCTCGGCTGGCGTAGAGGCGGTGGTCGTGCAGCGTGACGGGCACCCCGAGCCGCTCGGCCCGTTCCTGGGCGCCGCAGCCGGCGTTGTTCACCACCAGCAGGCTCAGTTCCGCCGCTAGCTCACCGCGCTGGCAGGACTGAACCAAGGCCTCGAAATTGCTGCCTGAGCCGGAGGCCAACACCCCCAATCGCAGCGGCCGGTGCTCGCCCGGGCTGAAATCCTGTGGCATTGGCCACTGGATCGCCAGGTTGTGCTCGCTAGGGTTGAGCACATCGGATGTAGGGCCATGTCCCATCTCTCCATCCTGCCAACCGTGCTCCGTGAGGAAGACGTGTTGGTTCAGGCACTTGAGGACCTGTCTCTACCAGTGGAGCGCGGGGGGTACCTAATGGGCTTTGCGGATCAACGCGAGCCTGTGACCCTACGGGCCCAGCTGCCGGAAGGCACCTGGCTGGGCTGGCGGCGCGAAGCCAACGGCCAACTTGCACTGGTGGGCGATCTGCAGCGACTCGGGCGCTCCCACTCCCTGCAGCAGCTGATCGGTGAGATCACCCGGCGCTATGCGGCTCACCTGGCCCTGCGCACCCTGGCCACTGACTTGCCCATGGCAACAGCTGAGCTGGCGCCTGGCCGGCAGCTCTGATCCCTGTGGTTCAGGTCCACCTTGATCTGAGCGATCCGCAGCAACACCTGGTGGCGGTGGAGATCCTGGTGCAACCGCGGCTGGCCTCGATGTGTTTGGCCTTGCCAGGCTGGACGCCGGGCTCTTATCTGATCCGCGATTATGTGCGCCAGCTGGAATCCCTGCAGGTGATGCAGGGCAGCGAGCCGTTGGCGTTGACCCGCGTTGCACCCTCCGCCTGGCAGTTGACCTGCGATCCAGGCGGCGCCCCCCTGCTGATCCGCTACCGGGTGCATGCCAGCGAACTCTCGGTGCGTACCTGCCACCTCGATCAAGACCACGGCTTTTTGGCTCTGGCGGCGGTGGTGCTGGAGGTGGAGGGGGAGCGTTGGGCTCCCCATCAGCTCAGCTGCACGCTGCCGGCGGGATGGCAGGCCTTTGTTCCCTTGCCCCGCTCTGGTGATGCCTGGCAGGCCAAGGATTTTGACCAACTGATCGACAGTCCCCTGGAGGCGGGCCCGCACCGCGCGTTCGATTTCAGCGTGCTCGGCGTTCCCCATCGGCTGGTGATCTGGGCCGGGGCGCCTGGCGATGAGGCTTGGCTGCTGGAGCGTTACCCCCAGGTACTCGAGGATCTGCGACGGGTGTGTGAGGCCTGTTGCCGGCTCATGGGTGTGGAGCGCCCCGCCTCCGCGAATTACCTGGTGGTGCTCCACCTGTTAGATGAGGCCTATGGCGGCCTGGAGCACGACGACAGCACGGTGCTCGTCTACGGACGACGCACTCTTGAGAAGGCCAACGGCTACCGCCGTTTCCTGCAACTGGTGGCCCATGAATACCTGCACCAGTGGAATGTGCGCCGGTTGCGGCCCGCTGAACTCACCCCGATGGATTACCACCGTCCGCCGGTGGTGCCGAGCCTCTGGTTTGCCGAGGGGGTAACCAGTTATCTCGATCAATTCCTGCCCTTGAGCGCCGGCCTCAGTGAGCCAGACGAGCTGCTCAGTGACCTTGGAGAAGACCTCAGCCGCTACAGGCTCACGCCTGGCCGCCACGTGCAGAGCTTGCGCGACAGCAGCCAGGAGGCCTGGGTGAAGCTCTACAAGGCTGATGCCTACGCCGCTGACAGCCAGGTGAGCTATTACCTCAAAGGGGCTGTGGTGGCGTTGTGCCTGGATCTGCACCTGCGCCAGCAAAGCAGCTCGCTGATGCAGGTGTTGCGCGGTTTGTGGCGCAGCCATGGCCAGTGGGGCCGGGGCTACAGCGAAGCGGATCTGGTGCAGGCCTTCGCCAGCGGGGCCGCGGATCTGGCTTCATTGCTGCCGCGTTGGTTGCAGGAGCTCGACGATCCCGATCTGGATGGCTACCTATCGGGTATTGGGTTGCAGCTGGAGGCGGAGATGGCCACAGCGCCATGGGTAGGGCTAAGCGCGCGCGCTGAGGCGGGACTGCTCATGGCGTCTCGGGTGGTGCGCGGCGGACCGGCGGAGCAGGCGGGGCTGATGGTGGGGGACGAGCTGGTGGCGATCGATGGACAGCGGCTGCGGCGCCCCGAAGATCTCCAGACTGTGCTGCGTTCGGATGGCTCCCAGGAGTTGCTGATCACCCGCCGCTCTCAGCTGCGCCGCCTCACTCTCTGTTGTGCCCCCCCGCAAGTGGAGCGCTACCGACTCACGCGCCATTCTTCAGCCAACCCATCGGTGCTCGAGCGCCAGCAGCTCTGGCTTCAGCAGCAGCCGGTGGTTGTGGCCTGATGATGAGGCCGTTCGCTGGCTCTGGAGCGGAGCGGCGTGTTTGGTGGCCTGGCGTGCTCCTGGGGGTGGCTGCCCTGGCGGCGCTCACCGCCGTGGCCCTGCACAGCAGCCGCGAGCCGTTCACCGTGTCGATCCCCGGGCTGACGCAACGGGCGCAGGTGCCCGCTCCGCCGGATCAGCCCGCCTGGGAGAGTCCGCTGTCGCGGCAGTGCACGGTGAATGACCGCGCTCTGGAGGATCGGCTGCGAAGCCTGCAACGTTCGTTGCCGGATCAGCTGCAGAAGGTGAGCATCGATCCCAGCAACTACGGCGATCGCCTTCGGCGCGATGCCTTTGGGAATGCACTCGACACCACGCCATCGCTGGTGGTGTTGCACGAAACCGTGTACGGCATCGGATCCGCCATCAACACCTTCACCACCCACCATCCCCATGACGACGATCAGGTGAGTTATCACCTGTTGATTGGTGAGAAGGGTCAGCTGGTGCAGACCCTCGATCCCAGCAAACGGGCCTTTGGTGCCGGCTATTCCGCATTTGATGGTCGCTGGGTGGTGACCAACCCCCAAATGTCGGGATCGGTGAACAACTTTGCTCTGCATGTGAGCCTTGAGACGCCGCTCGATGGAGAGGACGCCGAGGCGGGCCACAGCGGCTATTCAGCGCAGCAATATGACGGCCTGGCCGTGGCGCTTGCCGATTGGATGAAGCGCTACCGCATTCCCTTCAATCACATCACCACCCACCGCCACATCGATCTGGGCGCAGCGCGGGCGGATCCACGCAGTTTCGACTGGCAGGCTCTGCAGATACGGCTGGCTGCGCTCGGGGCGCTGTGCTGATCGAGGCGTGCAGCGCTCAGATCAAGGACAGGTTGGGTTTGCTGGGGACGCCGAACAGCAAGCCATGCAGTTCAGGATCTTGCATGTAGCGCAGGATCCGGGCGGGGTAGTCGAGCTTGCCGTTGTGGAGGTAGGCGAGCGTGGCCACAGTTTTGGCGCGGCTGCGGCTCTCGCTCACGTTGAAGGTGGAGGCCGGTGACTGCTCGAGTACGGCAAGGATCCGAGCCATCTTTCCGGCTAAGAGCTCCACGTTGCGCTCTGGGTCCAGGAGTTGGTTGCGCGCCTCGGCCAGTTCCTCCGGGGTGGCGTCTTCCCGCAGCAGGCCCTGCTTCACCATTTCGCTCAGGCCGAGCTGGGCGGGGCCATGGGTGCTGAACAGGCCGGAGTGGGCCGCCAAGGGCAGATCCTCTCCCGGTTTGGCGTGCTGCATCTCATCAAAGAGAATCGCTGCCAGCAGCATCGGGTTGATGCCTGTGCGGCGGCTTTCGCGCAGCACCACCGGTCTCAGCGATTCCAGCCGGGTCACCGTGTGATTGCGCAATGGTGTGAGCTGATCAACCCCACGGGTGAACAGCTGGGCGAGCTTGGGCTGCGGGCCGTGCACCCCGAAACGCCGCTGCAGCTCCTGAAGTTCGCTGGCCGTGAAGGTGGTGGGATCGGGCTCGGCCCGGCCCGAAAGATTGGCGTCCGCTTGCGAGCGACCGTGATCGACGTGCGCGGACCAGTCTATCCCCCCCAAGGCCAGCAGGCCAAACCCCACCACCCCAGCCCAGAGAGCCGTGCGGGAGCTGCGGTAGCCGGAGGTGCGAGCCAGGGGCGTCATCGAATTAACCAAAGCTTACGAAGCCTTGCTCAATTCGACAGATGGGTCAG
>JBIIDQ010000103.1:0-6205 GCA_044238295.1 Vulcanococcus sp. | reverse complement strand
GGCCATGGTGGTGACAGCAACCGAGAGCAACAGCAGCGGGAGCAAGACGGGCCCGCAGGCCTGGAGTACAGCCATTGCCGAAACCTATCGATCACGCAAAACAGCGCAGGTGTTCGGGAGTGCGGTGCCTGGTGGTGCAGATCACCCAGGCGTAGGCAACACCTGCAGACTCAACAAGCGCTGCCGCCCCGCCAGGGTGCGTAGATCAGCGGACGCATGGATCCAGGCCGCCCAGGCCTGATCCCGAGCCTCAACGATGAAGCTGAAGAGAACGGGCATCGCCGCATCCGGTGGGCCCTCAAGCAACCGCTCCAAGGTGCTCACCAACACCTGGAGATCCTGCAGCTCGCCGAGGCTGGTTTGGAGCTGCTTGAACTGAGCAATCCAGGGCTTCAATCCTTCCCGTTCAAGCCCAGCCAGGTTGGCTAAGCCGTAGCGAGCCCGCTTGATCCTGCGGCGCAGGCGATGCAAGGCGGCGTTGGACTTGGGCTCAGCGAGATTGGTGACCCACCAGCCAGGCAAGGTGAACAATCCCTCGGTGGCGATCTGCTGCAGCTCAGGACTCCAGAAGGCAATGGGTTCTGCCCCCATGGGCGTGAACTGCGGATCCTTGAGCCAGGCTTGTAGGCGCGAGAGAAACTTGAGGTAGCGCCGCCCCTTGAGGGTGTCGCTGAGCAAGCTGAACGCCAGCTTGCGCTCGCGCTTGAGCTGCTTCATGAGCTTTCGAAGAGCTTCCTGCTCCTCCTCAGGCAGCAGGGGCCACCACTGGCGTTCGAGGCGCTGCTGGAGCACATCGAGATCTCGGCTCAACCCGAGATCCGATCCAATGCGGGCAAGGCGCTGGCTGGACACCTGCTCAGGAAGGATCAGCGCATCGGCGAATTGCTCCACCGTGGAGCGCATCTGACGGCAAGTGACCCGTATCTGATGCAATGGCTCCGGATCACGATCGGCGAGCACATCGAGCTGAAGCGCCACCAACCGTTTCGCCCGGCGGGCAAGCAACTCGGCCGCGAAGGAACCACAGCTTTGGTCAGTCAGCGCATCAGCCTCATCCACGGATATCGGCCAGAAAAGCTCACTCTGAACACAGAGGAGGGGTTAAGGAGTTAAGGCCGGGTTATGAGATCTGAGGCAAGGCCCAACTGCTAAGTTCAAACAATAAATGTCTTCCTGCGTGAAGCTGTCCACATTTGCGTCTGAGCCGGCCACAACCAGCAGCACAGCGGCGATACAAGCAACAACATGGCAACAGCGTGAGCACCTGCTCTGCCTCAATCAGCAAGAAGCGCTGATGCTGTTTGGCCTGCTTCAGGCTGCTCTCAGACATGAACCGAGCCGCCAAACACTACTCAGTAGCGGAGATTACAAACAATTCCACAGAGATCTGAGCCAGGCACTGGCCCAGGGCCTGGCCACTGCCTGTGAGCAATCAGCTTAATAACGAGTTAGAAATACAGACGACCTACAGACGCCTCCGAGACCACTGGCTCTTGCAGTTTGGGAAGCCAGCGCTGCTTCAGCTCATCGAGGCTCATGCTCCATTCCTCGATCGGCTGCTGGGCAACCACCAAACTTTCCAACCAATCTCGAAACTGCTGCAGCCCAAGCAGATCAGCCTCAAAATCATGCAGGTCAGACACGAGGTTTCAGGGGATTGTTCTGAAATTTAGGTTCAATGGTGCGGCTGAATCGATGCAGATCCTGAAGATATTGTGGCTGCTGCTGCGGGTGGATGATCAGCAGCACGCCCAACCAAAACCCCTGAATTGCAACGCAGCAGGCCACCGAGGGCAACCAAGGGAGCAAGCTCTGCATGCCGTCTGGCGAGACACCTCCCCAGTCGAATGGATCCCAGGTAATCGGCCTGTCGCAAGAAACACCTGAACCCAGTGCCGAAGCTCACAGAGACAGGTTTGCCCGCCCTAGCTACCTTGACAAATGGTGAGCACCTGATGGCATGCAAAGCCTCCCGCAGCTGAGGCCCACGCCTGGCTCACTCGATTCCCGGCGCCTGGAAGAACGGCCCGGGCAAATGCCCAACAGCCTCTATCTCGCAGGAGGGCGAGCACCCACCAGCCTCTCCGCTGTGGTGCTCTGGCCTGAAGGGCCAAGGCTTTGCCAACTGAACGACCTAGCGCAACTGGATGAACTGTTGGCGCAACAGGTGCCGATCTGGTTGAGGGTGAATGGGATGGGACACCCCCATCTGATCAGCGAAGCCTTGAAGCGCTGCCGCATCCCGAGCTGCTTTACCCCCTTGGTGCTCGACACGCCGCAGTCAACCCGAGTGGATTCGATGGGCGATGTGATTGCCGTGGTGTTACACCGGCTACGTTTTTCGATTGATCCACTCAATCTCACCAGCGATCAGGTGAGCATGCTGCTCACCCGCAGTTGTCTGATCTCGATCGAAGAGGCTCCAAGCCACACACCCTTTGCCGCCCTCACGCAATGGCTAATGCAGAAGTTGCCAATTGCATCGGGCGACGATCTGGATGATCTCCTGCATTACATGGTGGATCACATTCTCGACGGCATCTTCCCGATGCTCGAGCAGATGGCCAACCGGCTTGATGACCTGGAGGAGGCAGCCCTCCGTGACCCACGCCCAAGGGTGCTCAGCCGGGCCTATCAGCTCCGTGGCAACCTACGGCGCATTCGCCAGCAACTTTGGCCGCTGCGCCATCAGATCCTGCTGTTTCTGCGGCAGAACCAACCCGTGATGGGACCCGACGGGCTGCAGGGGTTTCAGGAAATGGCGCAGAACGTGGAGCAAATCTTTGATAGCTGCGAGATCCTGCGCCATCAGTGCGACGCCGTTACAGAAGCGCATATGGCCAGCACAGGCAATCGCATGAACCAAATCATGAAGACCCTCACGATTGTGTCCACAATCTTCGCTCCGCTCACATTTATTGCTGGCATTTACGGCATGAATTTCGACAACATGCCAGAGCTGCACTGGCGCTATGGCTACATCGCCTCGCTCGTACTGATGGGTGCCATTGCAAGCATGCAAGCGATCTATCTCTGGCGCCGCGGTTGGTTCGAAGACTGGACAGCGCCCCGGCGATAACAAGCTTGTTCTAATGCATAGAAGCTGGGACTGAAGAATCAGTTTTCCAGCCGGCGCAGTCGCTGCTCCAAGCTGGCCATCAACTCAATCGCGAACAACGGTGTTTCTTGCACCGCAAATAGGAACTGTTCGCGACTCATCTCAATCAGTTCCGTGGCCTCCAGGGCTCGGGCCGTGCCATGCCGGCGATGGTGATCGCTCACCAAGGCACCCACACCCAGCACATCTCCAAGGCCAAACATCTCAGGGACATCGCCACCCCAACCAAGTTCAATCGCGCCACTGAGAACGCAGAAGATGGTGTCGCCGGGCTCACCCCCTTCAAACAACACCTCCCCAGGCGTGAGCACACGCAGGGGCAGGCTGCTGGCGAAGGCCTGCATGGTCTGAAGCAGACCGGAATTCATGCAAGGTGATGCACCTTGCACCATCCTGCAGAGCTTTGATAAAGGGACGGTGAAGGACAGCCCCAGAGGCGGTTTATACGGTGAGGACGATGGACTTGAGCCAAAGCGCGATAAGCGAAGGGAGCGTGCTGATCTGCGGTCTGGGAGCTCTGGGTCAGGCGTGCCTCGAGCGCTTGCTCACAGAACGCCTGGGGCTGCAGCGGCGGGAGCGCCTGCGAGTTGGCAGCTGGCAGGACTTGATCGTGGGTTGGCAAAAGGTGGTGGAACCCATTCGAACCCTCCTTGCGGGGGAACGCGTCGGCGTGCAGACCGCCGGCTTCTCTGAGGGCCGAGGTGGATTGGACAGTCAGCTGGAGCGGCTCAAACGCACCCAGCTGGTGGGCGTTGGCCTGCTCAGCGACAATCTGCTCAGCAATGTGCATGCGGCGCTGGCCCTGCAGCAGAGCCATCCGAGCTGTCGCCTCGCGGTGCTCGCTCACGCCTTGGAAGCCAGCGATCAGCTAGGTAGGTTTCTCGGAGGCATCAGCGTGATCTCCGGTGCGGATCTGGCCGCAGATGCCCTGGTGGCCACGGCCTTTGTTGAACGCGTGGAGCGAGTCCTGCAGATCAACAGAGAAAACCAACTGGTCGTGCGATACCGGGTGGAGCCCAACGACCAACTGTGCGGGCTGACAATCGCCAGGGTCGAAAACGGCTACGGGATGAACGTGATGGCCAGACTCGATAGCCTCCGGCGAGTCGAATGCGGCGAATGTGAAGCGCCGCTGTGGTGCGTGGAGCTGCAGGCCAATCCGCACCCCCATGAGCGGTTTGTGGTGAAGCAGTGCCTGTCCCGGTTCCTCAACCTCGCGCCCGGGCCAGTTCAAAACTGGCTCGATGGCAACTGGCACCGGAGCCGGCATCTGGATCGCGACCTAGCGGAGCTGATGTGCCAGGAACTGCAACGCCTCCGAGTGGAGACACGGCGATCCCATGCCGCAGAACTCTCCACGGCCGGGATAACCCATGACTGACGGGCTGGCACGGCTTCTCTTGGGCCATGGATGGGGGGTGATCAGTCAGGTTCTGCCCTGCCCATTGGATGCCGGTTGGATCATCCAGCACGACATAGTTTTACCCGGGCAAGGCGGGGGCTACTCGGCCATCGAGGTCGTGAACCCGCGTCGACGTTTTTGGCTGTTGAGCGATCTGCCAGAGGGTGAGCTCAGCGCCTGGTCGCTCCCCACAGGTGGTAACGCACCGCGCCGCTTGAAGGCCCTGCAGCTCCAGGTACCGCCGCAGGTGACCCAACAACTTGATGGTGAAGGCCTGGTGATCGATGGCGATCAGGCCTGGGTCGCCAGCGAAGGAAGACTCAGCCGCGAGCGCCCTGCTCAACTACTGCGCTTCTCGCTCGTGAGCGGAGCGCTCTTGGAGGCGGTGCCGCTGCCTCCACTCTGGCAACCGCAGGAGCAGCAGGGCCTGAACAGCAATGCTGGCCCAGAAGGTCTGGCACGCCTCAGCCGCCCGGGAGAGCCCCTCTCCTTGCTGATGGCAGCCGAACATTCCTTGCGCCAGGATCCTGAGGGTCAGGTTCGTCTGCTCCGCTGGGACTGGCCATGGCGAAGCGTTCCACCACAGGAGCCGCCCCAAGCCAAGGAGCAGGGGGCGCTACAAGCGCCGGAGGATGGCCCATGGGGGCTCACGGATCTACTGGTGTTGCACCCGCAGCAGCCAGGCCATCCACTCCTGCTCACCCTCTGGCGCCGCTACCGAGAGCCTTTGCAGTGGAGCAACCAGTTGCGCCTTTATCGGCTTCCTGATCCGGGCAAGATGGAAGAAACCTTGCATCAATGGGATCTGCAGTCCAATGGCTTGACCCCCGAAAACTGGGAAGGGATCAGCCTGGGTCCATCGCTGTCGCCTGAACAACCAAACTTGCTCCTGGTCAGCGACGACAATCGCAATCCTCTGCAGACCAGCCGCTTGGCACTGCTCAAGCCGAAGCGCTCGGCCACCTGCCCACAACAACAGCCATGAACAGGCGATCCTTGCTGGAGTCTCTGGGTCTCACGGCCGTCAGCGCCGCCGTGAGTGTGCTCAGTGGGCCCCGAGCAGATGCCCAAGCAACGACCAAAACGGCTTGGCCATCGATCGGCGGGCCGATGCCCTTGCCGAGCGACGGCCTTAGTGCCGCGCAACAACAGCAGACCTACCGGCGTATCGCCCTGTTGGATCGGCTCGAGGTTCCAAACGGGTACCGCGCCGATGTGTTGCTGACTTGGGGCGATCGCCTCGGCGATGGCGCGATGGGCTTCAACAACGACTACCTCGCCTTCACTCCCCAAGCGCCAGATCGGGCCCTGCTCACCATCAACTTTGAGTACATCAGCGCCCTCACTTGGTGTGAGGGCTACCGCGAGGCCCATGGGCGCACCTTGCCCTTTGCCGAACTGGAGGAGCTGCTTAAACAGGCGGGTGGAGGGGCAGACATTCCTTCTCTGCCAGCGGCGGCACCACTACGGACCCTGGCGGAGCAGGTGGCCGCAGCAGCACTGGAGGATCTGGGGATCGGTGTGGCCGGTTTGCAGCGAGCGGTCGACGGCCGCTGGCGCCATGCGCCCACACCGCTGGAGCGGCGGATCCACGGCCTGAGCGGCCTGAATACCCCCAGCCAGAGGTTGCGCAGCAGCGGTCCCGCGGCAGCGGTGTTTCGCAAGCGCAACCGCTTGGGCTACAA
>JBIIDQ010000102.1:0-6221 GCA_044238295.1 Vulcanococcus sp. | reverse complement strand
CGACCTGGAGGTAGAGGTCATCGATGGCGTTGATGATTACGTCGCCTTGATGCAGAAGTTGTTCGATTTTGATCAGATCCGTGATCTGTTCAACGACGACTTCCCGATCGCCTTTGACGCGATGCATGCCGTGACGGGCCCCTACGCCACGCGACTACTGGAAGACCTGCTGGGCGCGCCCGCCGGAAGCGTGCGCAACGGTGTTCCCCTCGAAGACTTCGGTGGCGGCCACCCCGACCCCAACCTCACCTACGCCCATGATCTGGCCGAGCTGCTGATGGGCAGCGACGCCTACCGCTTCGGAGCCGCCTGCGATGGCGACGGCGACCGCAACATGATCCTGGGCACGCGCTGTTTCGTGAACCCCAGCGACAGCCTGGCGGTGCTCACCGCCAACGCCACCCTGGTGCCAGGCTACGCCGATGGCCTGGCCGGCGTGGCCCGCTCGATGCCCACCAGCGCCGCCGCCGATGTGGTGGCCAAGGAGCTGGGCATCCCCTGTTTCGAGACGCCAACGGGGTGGAAGTTCTTCGGCAACCTGCTGGATGCGGGCCGGATCACGCTCTGCGGTGAGGAAAGCTTCGGCACCGGCAGCAATCACATCCGCGAGAAAGACGGTCTGTGGGCAGTGCTGTTCTGGCTCAACATCTTGGCCAAGCGACGTGAACCGGTGGCGCAGATCATGGCGGAGCACTGGAGCCGATTCGGGCGCCACTACTACTCACGCCACGACTACGAGGCCATCGCTAGCGACGCTGCCCACGGCCTCTATGACCGCATGAAAGCCATGCTGCCCTCACTGATGGGCCAGAGCTTCGCCGGCCGCACGATCGCCACGGCAGACGATTTCGCCTACACCGATCCGGTGGATGGCTCCCTCACCAGCGGCCAGGGCTTGCGCCTACTGCTCGACGATGGCAGCCGCGTGGTGCTGCGCCTTTCGGGCACTGGCACCCAGGGCGCAACGCTCCGGGTGTACCTCGAGAGCTACGTGCCCCCGAGTGGCGATCTCCATCAGGATCCCCAGGCTGCGCTGGGCGACCTGATTAGCGCCATCGATGAGCTGGCCGAGATCAAAACCCGCACCGGCATGAACAAGCCCACAGTGATCACCTGATCACGCGACGAACTCAACGGAAGGCAGAGAAGAGCTGAGTTCAGCTCTTCTCTGCCTTCCAATGGGCCTCAGGAACGCTGAAGCGAAGCCAGATAGCTGACGTGAACGGGGCGCGTCCAATAAATGGCAAGCGGGATGGCAACGAGCTCGTTGATGAACATGGCGTGGATGTAAGACGCCAATTCGATTTGCCCTTGCGCCAACAGCCATAGCTCGACTACCAAGATCTTGATCACGCCGACCCACAAGATCACCCGCAGCCAGTTCAGAGCGTTCAAAGACTTCCGGGTCGCCACACCAAACATCGCGATCAGAACGGCGATCGAAAGAACAATCCCGAGTGAATGCGGCAGCACCAGCTCATCAATGCCACGGGCTGGGTACACCCGCAGCCCTGAAACGAAGATGGCCAGCAAGACCGCCTGGTGGACATAAACAATCCGTGAGAACAAGCCAAAGCCACGGGGCTTAGACTGTCGACTATCGGACGTCATCAATTGGGGCCGGACAGGGTTGGCGCTGCAGTGCTGCTGGAATCATCTCCGCGGCCACCACCCTCACCAAACCAGCGCTCCTCAAGGTTCTTGATCGCTACATAGAACGGTGGAACCACACCGAGTGAGAGCACCGTGGCCACCAAAAGGCCACCGAAGATCACCGTTCCAAGTGACTGTTGACTGTTGGCCCCAGCCGTGGTGGCTACCACCAGAGGCAAGAAGCCAGCTAACGAAGCGATCGCTGTCATCAGGATCGGACGCATGCGTGATTCGGCCGCAGCAATCGCTGCTTCCGGGGCACTCATTCCGGCCTTCATATGCTGCTCGGCCACCTCCACAATCAGGATGCCGTTCTTCGCCGCCAGACCAATCAACGTCACCAAACCCACCTGGGCATAGATGTTGAGATCGATCGATCGAACCGCCAGAAACACCAGCGCACCAAGCATGGCCAGGGGCACGGTCATCAGGATGATCACCGGCGTCACATAGCTCTCGTATTGGGCTGAAAGCACCAAATACACGATGAGAATGCCCAACGCGAACACCAACACACTGGCGCTTCCGGCGGAGAGCTGAAGCGCAGCTATACCTGTGAAGGCATAGCCGATGTTGTTGAAATCGAGGCGGTTGAAGATGTTCTGAATGGCTGTGAGCGCCTGACCGGAACTCTTGCCGATCGCCTCAGCCCCCTGCACCAGCACGGTGCGATAGAGGTTGTAGTGGCTGATCACCGGTGGCGCACTGGTGAGATCCGCCTGAGCAAACTCAGACACCTGCACCATCTTGCCGTCTCGGTTGCGGACGTAATAGCTGAGAACGTCGTCAAGATTGCTGCGCTGATCAGGTTGTGACTGAACATAGATATTGCGCACCTGACCGCTCTCGTAGGTGAGGCCTGAGTAGTTGCCACCCGCGAGCACAGCGATGGTCTGCATCGCCTGCTGGAAATCAACGTTCAGTGCACCAAGGATCGAGCGATCGATCTTCAAACCGAAAGCCGGTGCACTGGGCACAAACTGGGTGTAGAGGGTGGAGAACTCACCACTGGCCTGGCCGGTGGTGACCAACTGCTCAGCCAAATCATTGAGCTGAGTGAAGGTGTAAGCACCGTTGCTGAGATCGTTGAACTGGAAATAGAAGCCACCCTGCGCTGAGAAGCCCGGAATCGCAGGCGGTTGAGCTGCCACCGCAAGGCCGGTGTCCAATTTGGACAGTTTCTGATTCAGCCGGGCCACAATTGCAGGAGCCTTGTTGTCCGCTCCCGAGCGCTCATCCAGAGGTTTGAAGCCATAGAAGAACAGACCCTGATCGGGGCTGTTGCCATTGAAGCCGGCACCACTGATCACACTGCCGGAAACGATGTCCTCTTCCTCGTTCAAAACCTGGGCGATCTGCGCACCCACCTTCTGCGTTTGCGACAGGGAGGCACCGTTCTGAAGCTGGAAAATGCCGACGCCATAACCCTGATCTTCCTCAGGGATGAATGCGGAGGGCAGAGCATTGAAGGCAATCGCGGTCACGACGATGCCGCTGGCGAGGCCCATCAGGATCAGCCGGCGGCGATCGATCAGCAGCTTGAGCACCTTGGCGTAGGTCTGCTCAAGACGATGGAATGCGTTGTTGAAACCATCAAAGATCGATGCCAAACGGCTGCCTGCAAAACCGAAGAGCAGCACCCCAACGATGTAGGCACCAATTCCGAAGGATGCTGAGCTGAACCGTCCAAACGCAAGGCCGATCACGATGCCTGCCACGGTCCAGGTCCAACCTTTGGGCTTGGGCGGCTTCTCGGTTTTGAGAATCAAGCCCGCCATCATCGGAGAGAAGGTGAGGGCGTTGAAGGTGGAGATGGCGATGGCGAAGGCGATCGTGAGAGCGAATTGGCGGTAGATGATGCCGATACCGCCTGGGTAAAAGGCCACCGGCACAAACACGGCCATCAGCACTAAGGAGGTGGCAATGAGCGCACCGATCAGTTCACCCATACAGGCCAACGCCGCCTGACGGGGGCGCATCCCGCTCTCCAGGTTCTTGGCCACGGCCTCGATTACCACAATGGCGTCGTCCACCACCAGACCCGTGGCCAAGACCAGACCCAGCAGTGTGAGCTGGTTGATCGAGAAACCGAAGGCCTTGATGAAGGCGAAGGTTCCAATTAGAGAAATCGGAATCGCCAGGCTCGGCACCACCGTGGCCCGCCAGTCCTGCAGGAACAGGAACAGAATCACCAGCACCAGCACGATGGCTAAACCGAGGGCATCGGTCACACCGTCAACGGCGGATTCAATGAACTGACCAACGTTGTAGATCTCAGTCACCGTGATCCCAGGGGGAACCTGGCTACGGAACTGGTCCATCAGCGCAACCACAGCCTCGCTCACCTGCAGGGCATTGCTCTCAGGGGTCTGGTAGACACCAACGGTGATTGCAGGGTGGTTGGCAACATCAACACCAGCTGTGGAGTAGGTGTTGAAGCCATAGGACGCTTCACCCACATCTTTGAGGCGCAAGAGATTGCCGGCAGGCGACTTGCCCACAATCAATTGGTTGAGCTGCTCAACGGACACCAAATTGCCGTTGTCTTCAACCAGGATTGGGTAGGTGAACATCTGGTTGCCACCCGCCGGCGGACCGCCCACAAGACCACCGATGGCCACCGAGTTCTGACTGCGTACTGCCGTCACCACCTGATCAGCGGTGAGTTGGTTGGCCGTGAGCTTGTCGGGGTCAACGAACAGCCAGAACGCTGGGTTGCTGCCGCCAAACAACGTGGCCTGAGCCACGCCTGGGATGCGTTCGAGCTGGTAATAGAGCTGCTCGTAAATCAAACCATTGATGTAGGAGCGGTCAAACTGCCCCTCACTCGAACCCACCTGATAAGCGAGAAGAATGGATGGGGTTGTTTGCAACACCGACACACCCGTGCTGCTCACCTGCGATGGCAGCTGCGGCATCGCCAGGGAAACGCGGTTCTGCACGTTGACTTGGTCGATATTGATATCGGTGTCTTCATCAAAGAAGACATTCACCGTGCTGGAGCCCGTGTTGGTACTCAGCGATGAAATGTAAGCAGCACCAGGCACACCATTGATCTGCTGCTCGAGCACATTGGTAACAGCCTGCTCGGTGACCAGAGAATTGGCTCCGGCGTAGGTTGCCGTGACCTGCACCTGAGGCGGAGCGATATTGGGGAGGTTTTCAATCGGCAGGGTTGGGATGGCGATCAAGCCAACCAACACAATCAAAATGCTGCAAACGGTCGTAAGGACCGGACGCTTGATGAAATTATCGGAAAGTGACATATCTGATCAATCCTCAGTTAGCAGCCGCAGGACCAATCTTCACGGGCAGCCCCGTGCGCAAGAGCGCAGTATTACTCACCACAATGCGCTCACCCTTCTGCAGGCCTGAGATCAGTGGATAGCGATCGCCTTGAAGCTGACCAAGCTGAACAGGCACTTGCACCACGATCGGGGTTGCAGGCGGTAGCGCCTCTAACTTTTTCTTCTCGGCATCTGGAAGCGTTGTTGATGCCTTGATCTTGGGAAGCGCCTGAGCCAGGGTGACGATCTTATAAACGAAGGGCTGCTGTGCCTGCATCAGAACAGCGTTCACAGGCACCGACAGCTGACGGCTACTGCCAGTGATGATTTTGTTTTTCACATACTGACCCGTCTTCAACGCACCATTTGCATTGGGGAACACCGCCTTCACCAGCACCGTGTTCGGCGACGACGTAGAACCACTAACACCAAAGTAGGGGGAGATGAACACAACCTTGCCATTGGCGGTCAACGGTGGATTTGTCTGCGTCGCCAGCCGAACCGGTTGACCCAACTTCACACTGAGCGCCTGGGTGGCCGGAACATCCATCAAGGTCCAGAGGCTGGAATTATCAACAATTCCAGTTATCGCCTGACCTTGCCTTACATAATCACCAATCTTGACTGTGTCGAGGTCGCCGATTTCTCCGTTAATCGGAGCCGTAACATATTTATATCCGAGCGTGGCGGCATCAGCCCTTACTTTGTCTCGGCTCTGAATCGCCTGAGTGACATAAAAATCACGATCGCGCGTTGAAACCGCTCCCTGGTCATTCAGGAAGATGTAACGCTCGGCATTAAGCCGATTCTTGCGCGCTTCCGCTTCAGAGGCGTTCAGTTGAGCGGTCTGCTGCACGTTGTCGAGCACCAGAATCGGCTGCCCGGCCTTCACCCGCTGCCCCTGGCTCACCAGGATCTTCACCACACGGCCATCGGTTTCAGGCCTCAGAGCCACATCCGTGGTGGAGCTGAGAACGCTGATCACTTCGATCGAAGGATTGAAGTTGGCCTCGCCGATGCTCTCCACCTGAACCACCAGGGGCGGACGTGTCGGTGGTTTGGCTCCACAGCCCACAAGTAGGGCAATCAAGGGCAGTGGGGCCAGGTAGCGCCGCACAGGTCATCGACAGCAGCGCGCAACTTAACGGATCCCACGCGCTCTTCCATCAGATGATGAGCGCTGGATTACAAACGGTGTGAGCGATCTGTTCAGCCATCGCGGCGAGCAATTGCGCCAGAGCCTGGCGCCCCTCGCCGATCGGATGCGCCCCCGCAGCATCG
>JBIIDQ010000101.1:0-6261 GCA_044238295.1 Vulcanococcus sp. | reverse complement strand
AGGTTCAGATTCTGAGCAGGGTTGCTAACGGTCGATTTCTCCCCAGCAGTGAGCAGCCCGGATGGCCGCCACGTTCTCAGGGCGATGGCGCGTTCGCTGCCCCCACCACCAAGCAAGTCAGAACGCATGCTTGGCCTCACTCAGAGGCGCGCGTGGTGGATGAAAACGGCGGTGGGGTGAGGTGCATCAGCTGGGCCGCATAGTCCTCGGTGAACGACGCTTGCATCTGCCAGGCCCGCAGCAGTGTTTTGGCCACAGAGCGCAGTTGCTCGATGTCGTCGCAGCTCTCGATGGCCCGCTCTTGCATCGCGATCGCGAACTGCCGGCTCAGGGAGGTTTCGGGCATGGACAGGGTTGCGTCTTAACAACACGTTACAAACCTTGATTGCCGCGCTGTGCGTCCGCTTACCCGGCGTTGGCCAAGGCGACCTTCAGCATCAGGAAACCCATCAACGCCGAGGCGCTAAGCAGAGAGAGCGTTTTGGCCACAATGCCGACCAGAGAGCACAAACCTAAAGCAATTCGAAAGGCCGTCTGAATCGCTTGATGGGTGGCTGCCTGGGCGATCAGGGCTTGGTGGCCGGCAGCTTCTGCGCCGGTGTTGCTGTTGGTTTCTTGCTCGCCGGTGTGGCGGTTGACTTGGCCGCAGGCTTCGCGGCTGGGGTGAGCGCTGGCGGCGGCGCAGGCTGTTGTTTGGGGATCGGTTTGGCGTTGGCGCAGAGGCTCACCACCATCAGGTCTTCTCCGCCGCGCTCTTTGGATTCCGAGGCGGCATAAGGAAGACGCCAGCCACTCCAGGCCTGATCACCAGTTCTGACGCTGAGCTTGAGCGTGTCGCAATGCACTGCCACGCTGGCCGTGGGGGCGGACCCATCGGTGGCGGAGGCGGCTTCAGGGCCGCATTTCACGCTGGTGGTGCGTACGCCGTCGGCCATCAATTTCCAGCCGGCCCAGTCGTAACGGCAGGCTCCAAAGGCCTGCCAGCGCGGTGCCTTGAGCGCGTTGAGTTTCTGCAGCAGCGCTTTTTCTTTCTCGCTCAACCCCGTGGCATCAACGGCTGGCGCATTTGTCGGGGTGGGAGCTGTTCCAGCGCCTGTGCCTGAGGTGGGGGCTGGTTCTTTGCTTTCGGTGCTCTCGACTGCCGCCGGAGCCTCCTGGGCGTTGGCAATGGCCAGCGGAGCAGCACAGAGCACCAAGGCGGCGACCAGGAGCAGAGGGCCTCGAGCCACGCCCGTTCGCTTCATGGGTGGATCACGTTTGAGGGATCAGAACCACTCGAGCACGGCATCTTCCTTGCGATTCACCCGTGCTGCAGGAGTGCGGCGCTCGAACTCCAGGCGAATCGAGCGCTCCTGCTCACCATCGGCGGCCACGGCGCTGATCGGGTACAGCTGCTCCCCGTCGCGGAAGGGCACGTGCACGCGGAAGGTGCCATCGCTCTCCAGCGGGATCGGCTGATCACCGATCGAGAGGCTGGCGCTGGGTTCGGTGGCGCCGTAGACGATCAGCTCGGCATCAGCCACCAACCAGAAGGAGCGGGGCTGCATGAGGCCGCTGCCGGATTCACTGCGGCCACTGGCCCACAGGCCAGCGCCGGAGTCGTTCAGATCACCGCTGCGGGTGGCGTCTTGATCCCACTCGTGCAGCACCTCGGAGCCGATGCGGCGGCTGCGCAGGGCCGTGGCGGTCGCCAGCTGATACATCCGCTCATGCTCCACGCCGCCGCTGCTCACAGGCACAGGCATTGCAGCGATTGGTGTATCCAGTGAGAAGGGCACAAAGGCGTCGGCTATCCAGGCGCTGGGTTCCAGAGATGGCATCCGCGCCACCGAGGAGGTGGCCAGGGAGAACCAACCGCCGCTCTTGGTGCGATAGCCGAGTTCCACGCGGTACTCGCGATCGCTCAGCGGCATCGGCAGATGCCACTCCCGTGCGCCGGAGTTCACCACCAGCTCCTGCAGGGTGTGGGGATGGGCGGCGCCCAGGGGCAAGCCGGTGACATCCGCCACCCGCAGGGCCAACTGCGTCGCACCCGCCGCTGCAGCGCGCTGTTGATCGCTGGCACTGATCTCCCAGAACACGAAAGCCCACTGGGGATCACGGGGCAGGAAGGTGACGTGGCTGGTGAGCTCTGTCGCGATCGGCGCGAGGAGCGACGCCGCGGAGTTCTCTTCTGGCGTGTGTTCTGCAGTCAGCACGCCAGAGGATTGGGCCTTTGGCAGGGCCTGATTGACCGCATCAAGCAGTCCGCTCTTGTCCATGCGGCTGTAGCCGCCGAGGCCGATGCGCTGGGCCAGATCACGCAATTGAGCGATGGTCCAGCTACCGAGATTGGCGACGCCGCTGCCGCCTAGATCTGCGCTGGAGGCCATCTCGATCACCCGATGAGTGAGTGGATGATCGCCTGGGAGCTGGGTGATCCCAGGCGATCGTCAGGGAACCCGAATTCGCTCGGGAGCATGGCCAGCACTGCGATCCCAGCCAAGCTGCGCTGGCTGTTTCTGATGGTTTGAGATGAGCAGTTCTCTTACGTCAGCATTGGGTCCGGGCACCTCAACGGGTTGCTGCTTCCGGTTTGCGAAACAACCCATCGAGGTAGTGGCGCACCACCGGCCGGTCCTGACAACCCTGTTGAAAGAGAAAGCCTGCAAGGGCGGATTGCATTAGCCGGTATTGATCCCATTGGGGGTGCTGTTCGATGAACCCCACCATCGACTCAAAGAGATCAGCCGGGAATTGGTTTTCCACACTCACATGCACAGCCATCGCATCAGGAACCTCAGCCAACCCGCACCTCATCGCGTTCACCCACCCATCAGCGCACGCCACACCCCGGGTGGTCAAAAGGTGCATCACGAACACTGTCGCGGATGTCTCACTCTGGGAATCACTGCACTGCAGTGGATCAGAGAGTTGAACGGCTCTTGTTTGGGCGTGGGCCGACGTTGCGAGCGGTGGCTGTCAAGAGGAGAACGCTTTTCCGGAAGAGTTACAGGAGTCGCCGTTGACGGCTTGAGTCTGGAGCTGGACCCATGGGGAAAACCTGTGGAAAACCTTTTGTGATGTGGGAGTTCAGCGGGTCTTCAGGGGTGCTGATCGATCGCAGCGCCCGGCCAAGTAATCGCGATCAGCGGCTCTTTTGATGCAGACAGCTCTTGACCAGTGCCCTCATGCCAGGGCCTGCAGCGGCGCCCTGGTGGTGCATTGCAGTTGCTGCCGCAGCGTCAGCCGCCCGGAATGGCGCCACCAGTGGAAGCGTTGCAGCAGGCCCCTCTCCCACAGCCAGCCCTCGACGCGCCCCTGGCGCTGATCCCAGCGCCACTCCACCAGGGTGCAGCCGCCCATGGCGCTCTGGCTTAACGCTGCTTCCAGGTCACGGCGGACCTGGGCGGGGCGCAGCCGATCACAGCTCTGACCGTTCAGCTCTTCTGCCAGTGGTTGATCCAAAACCCAGGCCCAGCTGCGCTGCAGACTTGCTTTGAGTCTTGGTGCGGAACTCAGCTGCTGCATCGGATCGGTGCCGTTGCCCCACCATCGTTCTCCAGGGATTCCAGCGAGAATGGGCCCGTCATGGTTTGTATTGCTGGATACAAAGCCGCCCTGGTTCAGGTGGCTGTCACAGCCTGCTCAGTGGGCCGTCTCGGTCTGAGCGATAGGTCAGTGCAGCTTCTGGGATGAGTGCTTGCAGGTGCGCCAACACGCGCTCGAGCACGTCACGGCTCAGGGGAGCGCCGCGGCTCATCACCTCGCGGCTGGTGACCAATACACCGAGTTGGTTCCTCCCCCTGAGCTCGAGGAGCACCTGCACGGGCACTGCGGGTGACTGCGGAAGCAGCGCCAGAGACGCATTGCGTGGATCCAGCCAGGTGAAGGTTCCCGCCGAGCCTGGATCCAACAGCTCAAGCAGCAGGCGCAGCTCACGGTCGCCTGGCATCCCTGTGAGCAGTGCTTCCAGGCGGGCCAAGCGTGTGAGGGCGTTCCGTTGATGATTGTGCCCTGCTCAAGGGCCGCTGCTGGCGGTTGTTGACTCCAGGCTGATCGACGCGCTTGGCCCTCGGGCCTAGGTGATCACCCATCCAGAGGTGAATTTGCTGGATTATTGATTAGAGGAGAGAGGGCTGTTCGTGTGCTCCCCCTCACAGGCTCTGGTAAGCCGCTGCGATCTGCATCAGCGTTGAGTTCAGGCGATCTGCGGCTCAATAAGGATCGCCTCAGCATTGACATGACAACTGAATCCAATCAGAAGGACTTTGACCCTGGGCTGACTCCTGTTGCAGGCGATCATGCCTTGATGGATAGCGAATCGCTTTACCGCGAACGGGAGCGGGGCTATCGCCAGTCTGAGCAATATGCCTCAATGCAGCGGCTCTATCCGCAGCTGCGTCTGTGGATGTCACGCTGTCAACCATCAGATTTGGTGAGTGATTCACTCCTGGATTGGGAGCGCAGCCACGGCGACATCTGAGGGGCATCAGGTGCTGCCCTCCCGGACCGGGCTCATGATTAGACGCGGTTCTCCTGTTATTCAGGACGCAGACACATATGAAGGTTCAATGCTGCTCTGCAGTCGCTGGAACATATAGCCCTGTCCCCGGGCGGTGATGATCAATTCGGGGTTTTCGGGATCTGTTTCGAGCTTGGCGCGCAGGCGTGAGATGTGGACATCCACCACACGGCTATCCGATGCTTTCCCGGGCTTGTAACCCCACACCTTCTCGAGCATGTCGAGGCGGTTGATCGGTTCACCAGCACGGCTGATCAGCAGTTCAAGCAAGTTGAACTCCATGCCAGTGAGGCGAATGCGCTCGCCGGAGCGGAAGGCTTGGCGGCGGTTGAAATCAATGCTGAGATCACCGAGTGCAATCACATTCGAGACGCTCGAGCCAGAGACCGAACCACCCTGGCCCTGGCTAGCGCGGCGCAGCACGCAGCGAATGCGGGCCTCCAGCTCTTTTGGACTGAAGGGTTTCACCATGTAATCGTCAGCGCCGAGTTGCAGCCCGGTGATGCGGTCGGCTACATCGCCCAGGGCGGTGAGCAGGATGATCGGCACTTCAGACTGCGCCCGGATCCGTTCGAGCACGGCGAATCCGTCGAGCTCGGGCATCATCACGTCGAGCACCACAAGATCGGGCTCAAAGCCACGAAACAGCTCCAGGACTTCGGCGCCATCCTTGGCGGCGGCAACCTCATGCCCCTGCATGGACAGGCGGGTCTCAAGGATGCGGCGGATGTTGGCTTCGTCGTCCGCGATCAGGATTTTGAGGGGTGCCTGCGCTGTCTCAGTCATGGTGAATCTGGTTTGCGCTGTGTTCAGCTAGCAACGGCCTGGTGGCTCTCCACATCGCGCTTGACCATGGCGTAATGCACAACCGGGTCGCGGTACTGACGGGGCAGGGTGGTGTGGAGCAACTGCAAGCGATCCCAGCAAACGGTGCGCTTGATTTTGTTCAGCGAGAGACCGTCTTGCACCAACATCCGCAGGGCTTTGCAATAGGCCGGATAACTGGCTTCTAACTGCGCCACGGTGATCGCCGGAGCTGCAGAGGTAAGAATCGCCTTCATCAGTGGTGCGCTGGAGCCGCTGTCGGGCTGATTTCGAGCGAACCTACGCGTCCTGAGACCAGCACAACAGTCTTGACAGACTGACGAGCCCATGCAGCCGCGATTGACCTTTGTCGCTAGCGCTACATCAGGCCGAGGCAAAGCCAGTGACAGCTAACCGCAAGGCCACGCAACTGCAGCAAGCTAAAGAAATCCCAAAGAAGCGCTTCGTGGTCTTTGGGCGGTTGGATGGCGCGCTTTGCGACCAACAGAAAGCCCTCGGCGGGTGAACCGAGGGCTTTCCGGAGTAGACGGGCAAGGGAGATGTGGCGCTCAAGCAGGTGCGGGGATTGAAGAGCACCTGCTGAGATTGTGTGTCTCTGATCCTGGATTTCAGCAGGCCTGCTTCACGAATGCTCACTGCCCCGTGCGCGAGCAGCGGCGTTGAACCAACTGAACAGCCCCTGCGCTGCTTCATCCATCTGAACCATGACCGAGCGGTGCTCGCTTCACGGGTCAGGAGAGGTCATCACCCCCTGTCCGTCATCACAGCGCTACACGGGGCTGCACTCCTCACACTGCAGCCCACCTCATTTCTCCTTAAGAGCTCAGGCATGACAGCGTTTTCCGTGTTCTTCTGCGATCAGGAGCGCTGCAGTATCCAGCCGGTGCGGGCGATGGATCCCGATCATGCGATCGCCCAGGTGAGAAGCAACA
>JBIIDQ010000100.1:0-6391 GCA_044238295.1 Vulcanococcus sp. | reverse complement strand
GTGCGGCCAGGCGCACCGCAGCTCCTGGCTCCAGGAGCTGCAAAGCCTGGGCATTAGCCGGGGCCAAGCTGCTGGCCAGCCCTTGCTCCAGCAGCACCAAGGAACCGGGAAGCGAAGGAATCGCCAGCGGATCCAACTCAACCCGCTGATCGGGCCCAAGCATTTCGCCGAGGTGACCGAGCAGCCCAAACCCGGTGATGTCGGTGCAGGCCTGGCAGCCATGGCGCGCCAGGAGCTCCACCAGAGGAGCCTGGCTCTGTTGCATCACTTCGAGGGCGGTATCGATCCATTGCGGCTGGGCTTGGCCGGCCAGCGCCGCTGCAAACAGCACCCCACTACCGATGGCCCTGGTGAGCAGCAACACCTGGCCCGAGCGCAGCGGCCCTTTTGGCCAATGGGCTTCCGGGGCAACGGCCCCCGTCACCGCCAAGGTGAGGGCAAGGCCGGCCCCATCTCGCCCCTCCAGGGTGTGCCCCCCCAGCAGCGGAGCATCCAAGGGATCGCTCACCGAACGCACCCCAGCCAGGGTTTGGAGCAGCAGCTCCTCCTGCAGTGCTGCTGCGGCCTCGGGCAAGGTGAGCACCACCTGAAGACTGTGCAGGCGGGCGCCACAGGCCCACAGGTCGCTGCAGGCATGCAGGGTGGTGAGGCGGGCATTGAGCCAAGGGTCGTCCACCAAGGCAGGGAATCCATCCACGCTCTGCAGCAACAGCGCCCCACTGGCGGAGCGATCCAGAGGGGCGGCATCCTCCGGCCTCGGCGCCTGCTCAGTTGGCGCCAGCCGGGCCAACGCCGCGGCCAAGGGAGCCGCCGGGAGCTTGGCTGCGCAACCGCGGCAGGCCATGGGCGCTGAAACGGCCATGGCGGCATCAGGCCGAAAACCGGCCATAAAGCGACGATCAATGCGATCTTTCCAGCGCCATAGCCAGCGCGTGGGCCCCCAGTGCCACGGCCCGTACAGAGCCATGGCCTCGGGCAGAGCCGGCGCCTGCCAGCCTCCATCACCGAGCAATTGCAAAGCCCACCGTTGCGGGCGCCAACAACGCAGTGGGCGATCCGGCTGGGTCAGGACCCGATGAAGGTTCGCCGCCAGCACCGGCGCGGCCCGCACTGCCCACACCCCTGCAGGGGGGCGGGGATCAACTGCAATCACCGCGCAGTCGCCGCTCGCAAACAGCTGCGGGAAGCCCTGCACCGTCAGGCTGGCCTCGGTGCACACCCGGCCTGTGGCCGGCTCCACCGGCAAACCGCTGGCCGCCAACCAACCCGGTGCCTCACTGCCCGTGCAGGCCAGATCGGCTGGCTCGTGCTCAGCGACCCCGCGGCGAACCACAACGCCCGCTCGGAGCAACCACCGTTCGACCGCTCTGTTGCTCCCGGCCGATCCCAGCTGCAGCTGATCACCACGCAGCAGCAATTCCGGAGCCAGCCCGCGGGCTCGCAGGGCCAAAGCCAACTCAACCGCCGCGGCCCCACCCCCGCGAATCCGCACCGCCACATCCCGGCCAGGTGCAAGACGGGGCTCGAGCCAGGCCAAAAACGGCTCAAGCGGCTTCACCAATTGGATGGGGTCGGCCTGAACGGAGCCAGCGGTGGCGCTCCAGCGGGTCTGGCAACCCACATTGATACTCAGGGCGGCGAAACGCAGCGGCGGCCGTCCTTGAAGCTGCAGTTCATGCCGATCGGGATCAACGCCACTGATCTCGGCCTGCACAAAGGTCACCCCAGCGCGACTGCACAGCGCGCGCAGGTCGATCGCACAGGCTTCATGGGGAACAAGCCCGGCCACCAGTGCGGGCACCATGCCCGAATACAGGGTGGTGCTGCAGCGGTTCACCAAGGTCACCGCCGTAGCTGCAGGCCGGGTGTGGGGCCGCATGATCCAGCGGCGCAGCAGCAGGGCATGGGTATGGCCGCCCCCCGCCAACACAAGCATCTGCCGCGCCGACTGGGCCTCAGGGGCGGATCGCAAGGATCAGTCCACGTTCAACTGGCCGTCGTCATCCCAGGTCAACAACGATGGCAATCCATCGCGACCAAGGGACGAACCCACCCGAGCCACCCGTGCGGGGCCATTCACCAGCGGGATGAGTCGCCCGAGCTGCTCGGTGATGCGCTCACTGGCCGGCTGGAGCTCGGCGGAGGACTGGGCCTGATCGGTCATGCATTCACTGTAATGAGCCGGTTTCCAGCTCCAGACCGGCGCGGCTGAGGTTCCAGCGGTGAATCGCCGCAGCCTCGGCCGCACGGGCGGCTTGCAGGTTGCGCTGCGCAATCAACAGTTCAGTGATCGGTGCCACGCCGGCGCGATAGCGCAGCAGGGCGTCCTGCACTGCTGCATCACCGGCACGGGCGGCTGCGGCGGCTGCCCGCATCTGCGGGCCAGACGCCTGATGGCTGGCAAACCAGGTTTCCACCTGTTGGGTGATGGTTTGCTCAGCGAGTTCGATCGCCACTTCGCTCTGTTCAGCGCGGCGACGCGCCAAAGCCACCGATTCGCGCGTAAGGCCGCCATCAAAAATGGGCTGCCGCAGGGAAATCACTGCGCCCCAGTCGTAAAAGCTGCCGGAGGCATTCCCACTGCTGTTCAGTGTTGATGGATCTGGCGCTGGATTGCCGTTCACGGACACCCGCGGGGTGGTGTTCAGCACAGGCACGTTGAGCCAATCGCCATTGATGCCACCAGCCAGCAACAGCCCCACCTGAGGAAGCCCTCCTGCACGAGCCAATTGCACACGAGCCAGCTGGGCCTGCCGTTGCTTCTCCAGCGCTTGCAATGCAGGCCGATCGGCGAAGGCCTTTTCCAAACTGGTGCTGAGGCTGAGGGGCCAGGCCGGTAGAGGCTGCAGCGGATCCGACAACACCACAGGCTGCTGAGGCGGCAGGTTCAGGTTCCGAGCCAAGGCACTGAGGGCGATTTGGCGCTGGGAGCGCGCTTCAGCCAAGCCCTGCCGGTCAGTTTCCACCAACGCCTCGGCCTGAAGCGTGTCGATGCGGGCCGCCAGGCCTTCGCGGCGGATCGCGCGGGCATCGCTGAGCAAGCGCGTAGACACACTCAGAGAGCTCTCCCACACAGGAATCAGCGCTTCCGCCAGCTGGGCGTTGAAGTAAGCGCTCACGATCGCGAAGCGGGTGCGCCGTTGCTGCTCGCTCTGCTCTGCCTGGGCAGCCTGCACACCGGCGCGGGCCGCCTGCTGCAGCGGTCCGCGACCGAAATCAACAAGCGGCATGCTGAGCGCAAGGCCCACATTCACAAAGGTGTTCTGAACCACCGCGTAGCCATCACCGCCGAGATCGAAGTTGAGATCCCCGATGGCCGGCAGGTTGGAGATGAAGCCAAAATCCGTGCCCACCTGGGCATAAGTACCCAAGCCCACCAGATCCAGCTTGGGCATGAAACGGGCCCGCGCCAGGCCCTGCACGGCACGGCTCTCATCCAGCTGCAGGGAGCTGTTGCGTAGGGCCAAGGAGCGGCTGACCCCAAGCGCGATCGCCTGATCCAGGCTCAACACCAAAGGGGCCTGGGGGCTTGCGCCCGCATCGGGCTGAAGAGTGACGTGGTTGTCAGCCGCGCGGATGGGCTGGGACCAGAAAGTCGGCACGAGCGGAGCCGTTACCAGCCCAACAGCTCCAAGCAATGCCGTAGACAGCCTGTAAAACGAGCGGCGCGGACGGCGGAACAAGCCTTCAGGTCGCAAGTTGCCGGTACCGTAGCCGCAGTGTGCAGTACCCAGAGCGCTGGGCGAGATGGCGGTGGTGAGCGAGCGCATCCCCCAGCTGCTGCCCATGGCTGCCGTATCAGCTCTGTGCGCTGGTTGGGCGCTTTCTCCTTCTGTAGCGATCAAGGTGGAGGGCAGTGCGGTGCTGCTGCCTCCGGAAAGCCGGGTGGGGGTTTATGCCCGCTCCCCCGGCCAGGTGCAGGAGCTCCTACGCCGCGTGGGCGAGCAGGTGCAGCAAGGAGATCTCTTGATGAGCATCAGCCGGGTGGATCAACAGGCCGCCGGAGCCGGTGGCGTGGGGCCCAACAGCAACGCCCTGCTCGATCAGATCAAAGCCCTCGATCGCCAAGCCCAAACCATCGAATCGCGGATCGGCACCCTGCGCGTAGCCAACCAGCCGGTGGGCCTGCAGCTGAAGGCATTGGAAACGCTGCGCCGCGATGAGGTCATCCCTCGCTACAGCCCGCTTTGGGTCGGTGCGCAAGATCTCTACCTCCGCAACGAAAACTCGATCAAGGAGCTGCAGGCCCAGTTGGCTCAACTTGATGCCTCTCGAGCGGAGCTTCAGGCCCAGCGCAACAGCCAATCGGTTCTCTCCCCGCGCAGCGGCATGGTGCTGAGCCTGAGCGTGAATCCGGGGCAGGCGGTGGTGCCCGGTCAACGGCTGGGAACCGTGGGGCTCGGCCCACGGGGTGGTGCCAGCGGTGAGGAACGCACCGCGATCGCCCTATTCAGTGATGCCGACGTGGCGCGGCTCAAGCCCGGCATGCCGATCCAGCTTGACCTGCAGCTGCAGACTCGCGATCGCTATGGCGGAAGCTCCCAGCGCTACGGGCTAGTGGAGGCCCGCATCGTCGACATCTCACCGGCCAGTGCCGATTTAGCGGAGGTGTCGCGCGCCGTGGGCGACATGGATCTGGCCAGCAGCCTGATCGCCCGCAGCCGCCAGGCCGCCTTTGGCGAAGGGGGCGACCCACTGGCCACCTTGCCCGAGAAGGCCACCGCGCCAGTGCGTATCGTGACCCTCAAGCTCGAGCGGGCCGACACCCCCTCTGGCCTGCGCTGGAGCGGCAGCCGCGGCCCCGATCTGAGCCTCGACAACGGCACACCCGCTAAAGGCGAAGTGGTGGTGGAGCGTCGCCGGCCGCTGAGCTTTGTGCTTCCCTTCCTGCGCTGGCTGGGAGGCATGGAGCGATGACACCAACCCGCAACTCTCGCCGCGCGGACCTGCAGCGCTGGCTGAAGCCCTGGCGGCAGCCCGCCCCCTGGCTGTCACTGGTCCTACTGGTGATCACAGCCACGAGCCAGCCGCCAAGGCTCTGGTTCTGGCTGGCGCTTCTGCTGATCGTGCTGCTGGTGGGCTGGGTTCAAGCCCTCAAAGGATCCTCGCCCCATGGCGACTGAGGGCAACACCAGCTCGCTCACGCTCGATCTGAGGGCGGCCCTGGTCATCGGACTGGCAGCCGCTCTCACCCATGCCACCTGCGAGGGGGTGGGGTTGAGCGGGAGTTCGTTGGCCTACGGATCGCTCATCGCCGCTCTGGTGGTCAGGCCTGATTTCAGCCGCTGGCCGCTCTTGATCTACCCAGTCCTGCTGGTGTTGGTGGGGCTGTGTATGGCGATTGGCGTCAGCCTGGGTTTGGCCCTCTCCAACGTTCCCCAAGTGTTCGTGTTTGGTCTGGTGGCAGCCCTGATGCAGCTGATCACCCTGGCCCTGCCGAGCAAACTGCGCCTGCTCAGCGGCGCGGTGGCCTGTGCCGGCGTGTTGCCACTGCTGGGCACACCGAGCTGGTACAGCTGGCGCGACGAGATGCTGGCCATCGCCCTGGGCCTGGTGATTGGCACGTTGGCGCAGCTCGTGTTCACGCCAACGGAGCTGCGCCACGCTTCAACAGACCCACACACCGCTGCTGCAACCAATGGATCACCAGCCGTCGAACCAACCTTGGGGCAGCGCATCGCCACCGGCTTGCGCTCACCCTTTTTCTGGCGAAAGCTGGTCTTCGCCAGCCTGGCCCTGACCATTGGCGAAGGCATCGGAGCCCTCACCCCGAAATACCTCTACTTCGGAGTGGTGCTCTTGCTCAACGACAGCATCGGGGCCACCTTGGCGCGGGTGCGCGATCGCATGGCCGGAGTGAGCCTCGGGGTGCTCATGCCCTTGCTCGTGTTCAACACCCTTGGGATCAGCGAGGTATCGATCGGCCTGGTGATGGGGGGCACCGCGATGCTCGTCGCCGCACTGAACCGGCGCAGCTACCTCAACACAGCCTTGATTTCGAGCGGTGTGGCCTTCATCGGCTACGGCCCCCTGGTGGCCTGGTACATCCCCAACCGCTGGATCGACTACCTGATGGGCTGTGGGCTGGCCCTGGCGGTGGGTCTGCTGCTGTTCCCCAGCTCAGCGCTACGCCGCTTCAACGCCCTCAGCAACGACACAACGCAGCCAGATCGCTGGGCCCAACTGCAAGCCCTCTTGCCTGCTGCCAGGGAGGAGGCGCGCTGGCTCGGCCTTCCCACTCCAGAGCTGCCCACCCCCCAGCTCCCTGGGGCCTAACCGCCATGCACCGCTTGCCACGCCGCCAGCACAACCGCCTCCCGCCCGTCGCTCTGGCAGGTCTGGCGCTGCTGATCCCCCTGGCACAGAGCGCTGCGGCCGCCACGGCTCCAGC
>JBIIDQ010000099.1:0-6395 GCA_044238295.1 Vulcanococcus sp. | reverse complement strand
CAGCAGGGGTCACAATGGCCCTATCCGCTGCGGCGCCGGGCATGTGCATCTGCGTGGATTGCCGCTGGGTCGACCAGTGTCAGGCCTACCACGCGGTGGAGCGCCAGCATGGTGTGCCCCATCTCGCCGATTCGCCAGCCTTCGTGCCGGAGCAGCCCCGGATTCATGTGCAGGTGCTTGATCTGCCTGGTGATCAGGTGGGTGTCGAGTGGGATGTCCGCAGCTGCGGCAGTTTTGCCCTCGATCGAGGCCGCTGGCAGCGGCTTCGCCCTGATCAGATGGTGCCCTCATGAGTGCTGAGCCCCTGTTGCTGGCTCTGCACAGCTCGAGTGACACCCTTGGCGTGGCTCTGCAGCCCCTGGGGCCGTCGGGCGCGCCGGCTGAGGTGGCGAGTTTTCCTTTGGGCCGGCGCCTCTCCAATGAGCTGCTCCCCTGCGTGGAGCAGCTGCTGCCCGCCGAGCGCTGGCCGCAGATTGGGCGATTGGTGGTGGCGACCGGTCCAGGTGGGTTCACCGGCACCCGACTCACCGTGGTGTTGGCTCGCACCCTGGCGCAGCAGCTGGAGATTCCTCTGCATGGCTTCAGCAGCTTTCTGTTGATTGCTCGGCGTCTGGTGGCTCCCGGCGGCGCCATGGCCGGATCTCAACGCATCTGGCTCGAGCAGGTGCTGCCCCGGCGCGGCAGCGTGGTGGGTTGCTACGGCGCGGACTCCCAGGCCTTGGGCGGTGTTGCAGAGCTGGAGCAGCCAAGGCTGATCCCTACCGGAGAAGGCTGGGGCGGCGGCGATCCCAGGGCTGCAGCGCTGGTGGATCCCGAGGCTGATGCCCTGCAGCTGCTCCAGCTGGGGCAATTGGCCCACGCGGCGAGGCTGGAAGGCCACTGGGCACCGGTGCTGCCCCTTTACCCCACCAGTCCGGTGGAGGGGGTGTGATGGCTGAGCCGATCAGCCGCCGCCCGGTTCCCACGCAGCGCCGGACCACTCGCCAGCGCCTGCGGCGGAAGCGGCCAAGCCGTGGCCGCTGGTTGCTGGCGCTGTTGGCGGCGGGCGGCCTGGTGGTGCTGTCGCGGGGGCTCTGGCAGCCCCCGTTGCCGCCGCCTCAGATGATCCTGGTGCTCGGCGGTGATGTGGAACGGGAGCGCATGGCCGGGGAGCTGGCTCGCCGCGACGGCTTGCCGGTGCTGGTGAGCGGGGGTAGCAATCCCGAATACGCCCACTGGTTGTTTGGCCGCCAGGGCCTGGAATCCGGAAGGGTTCAGCTGGATTACCGCGCCACCGACACGCTCACCAACTTCACCTCCATCGTGGACGAGCTCAAGCGCGCCAAGGTGCGCCACGTGTTGCTGGTGACCAGCAGTGACCACATGCAGCGGGCAATGCTTGTGGGGAGGCTGGTGGCAGGCAGCCGCGGCATCGGTCTGACCCCTGTCGCTGTCCCCTGTGGCGAGCGCTGCCAGCCGGAGGGCTGGCGCAAGATCTGGGGTGATGGCGCCCGCGCTGCCCTCTGGGTGCTCACGGGCCGTGATCTCAAGAGCTGGGCGGCAGCGCGGTTCGGTCCGCTGCTGGAGCAAGCGCGGGGCCGCTGATGAGCCCCTGCTCCAGCAGAGCGTTGATCTGGGCTTGGCAGGCAGCGGTGGCCGCATCGAGGTCGGCCCGCTTGCGTGAGGCCGGTGGTGGGATCGGTGTGCCGATGCGGATGTGCACGGGCACCAGCCGCGCCCGTTTGGCCCCGGTGCCGAGGGCTCGGTGGCTGTTGATGATCGCCACAGGCAGTAGCGGCACCCCGGCGCGGGCTGCCAGCAGGGCGGCACCGGGCTGAGGGTTGTTGACCCGGCCATCAGCCTGGCGGGTGCCATCAATGAACACACCTGTGGCCCAGCCCTGCTCAAGCCTGTCGGTGGCGGTGCGGATCGCTTCTCGATCGCTGGCTCCACGGGCCACGGGGTAGGCACCGCAGGCGCGGATGATCGGTCCGAGCACGGGGATTCGAAACAGTTCCGCTTTGGCCATGAAGGCCACCGGTCGGCCCAGGGCGTGCCCCAGAAGGGGTGGATCCAGGTGGGATCCATGGTTGGCCACCACCACCAGGGCTCCCTCCTGGGGCACGTTGGCGTTGCCGGCGGTGCGGCCGCGGAACAGCAGCCGGTAAATCGGGAACACCAGCAGATAGCTCACCAGCCGGTAGGTGATGCTCGGGCGCGGTGTGCGCAGCAGCGCCGGAGGCTCAGCCGGTTTGCGGCGCCGCCGCAGGGCACGTTTCATGGCCTGCACGGGCTTGTTCACAGGCCCAGATCGGCGGCGCTGCTGATCTGGGCGGTGGTGATTCCGTCGCAGCTGCGTTTGATCAGGCCGCTGAGCACGTTGCCCGGGCCAATCTCCACGGCGGTCTCGATGCCATCGCTGCTGAAGCGGTCCATGGTTTCGCGCCAGCGCACGCCGGTAGTCATCTGGCTTTTCAGCCGGGCTTTGAGAGCAGTGCCGTTGGTTTCGGGGCTCGGATCGGTGTTGCTTTGCACCGGGATGCTGGCGTCGGCAAAGGGCACGGCCTCCAGTTCTGCGGCAAACGCCTCAGCGGCCTGCTGCATGAAGGGAGAGTGGAAGGCACCACTCACCGCTAGGGGGATGGCTCGTTTGCACTTGAGCGCCCCGCTCACCGCGGCCACCGCGTCGGGCACACCCGAGAGCACGACCTGGGCACTGCTGTTGTCGTTGGCGATCACCACGCCCTCGGTGGCGGCCACCAACTGATCGAGTTCGCCGCGATCAAAGCCCATCACGGCGGTCATGGCGCCACCACCGGCGGCCGCCATCAGCTCGCTGCGGGTTCTCATCAGCTTCAGCCCCGTCTCCACGTCGAACACACCGGCGGCATACAGCGCCACCAACTCCCCGAGGCTGTGCCCTGCCACCCGGTCGGCTTGGCGTCCCTGGGCCCGGAGGCCATCCACCAGCAAGCTTTCGATCACGAACAGGGCTGGCTGGGTGTTGCGGGTGTCGTTGAGATCGCTCAGCTCTCCAGCTGCTTCACCAGCGCAGATGGCCAGCAGGTCCCGGCCCAGCAGGTCGGAGGCAGCGGCGAAGCGCTCGCGCGCACCGGGAAGATCGAGCACGCCGGCGGCCATGCCCACCTTTTGTGAGCCCTGTCCCGGAAACACCCAGGCAATACCCATGGCCGCTTGCGTTGCACTGTCGGGGGGACATTACGCGGCGGGCCAGAGGCCAACCGGCCGTTCAGCCTTCAGGTCCTGCCCAGCGCAGCAGCGCCCCACCCCAGCTGAGGCCAGCGCCGAAGCCGCTGCTGGCGATCAGATCCCCAGCCTTGACCCGGCCATCCTTCACCGCTTCATCGAGCATCAGCGGAATGGTGGCGGCGGAGGTGTTGCCGTAGCTGGCCAGGTTGCTGAGTACCCGCTCATGGGGAATGGCGAAGCGATCGGCCACGGCATCCAGGATGCGCTGGTTGGCCTGGTGCAGCAGCAGCCAGTTGAGATCCGAGGCGGGCGTACCCGTGCTCTCCAGCAGTTCCTTGAGCACCGCCGGCACCTCGCGCACCGCGAATTTGTACACCTCCTGGCCGTTCATGCGCAGCGGTGCGAAACCGCCCACCTGGGCGCTCACGCCCCCCAAGACATCGGTATGGCTGTCGGTCTGAGCCAGGGTGAGACAGCCGTTGCGGCTCCCATCGGAGTGCATGCGGAAGCCCAAGAGGCCGTTGCGCTCATCGGGGCAGGCCTCCACGGCTACGGCAGCGGCGCCATCGCCAAACAGCACGCAGGTGGTGCGGTCGTCCCAATCCACCCAGCGGCTCAGTTGATCCGCCCCGATTACGAGGGCGCGGCGCATGGCGCCGCTACGGAGGTACTGCCCAGCCGTGATCAGGGCAAAGAGAAAACCGCTGCAGGCCGCAGTGAGGTCGAAGGCCACAGCGTTGCGGGCGCCGATTGCTCCCTGCACCCTGGGTGCCGTGCCGAAGAGATCGTCAGGGCTGGAGGTGGCCATCAGGATCAGATCCAGATCCTCGGCGGCCCAACCGGCATGGTCGAGGGCGGTCTGGGCGGCACGGCTGGCCAGAACGGTGAGGGGCTCATCGGCGGCGCAGATGCGGCGAGCGCCGATGCCCGTGCGGGTGCGAATCCATTCGTCGCTGGTGTCGACTCGTTCGCTCAGCTGTTGATTGCTAACGCTGATCGCCGGCACAGCGCTGCCGCAGCCCACCAGGGCCATCCCGATCGGTTGGCCGTTGCTGCTTGTCTGGCCGAGCCCCACCGGTTCAACCCAACGGTGGGCTCAGTCAACCACAGGCAATGGCGGCCTCGGCGCCGCTGCTCAGCTGCTGCAGGTCGTCCATCACCCCGTGGTTGGCGGCGGAGTGGGCGATGCGCAAAGCGCTCACCACCGAGAGGGCCTTGCTGCTGCCATGGCCGATCACGCACACGCCGTTCACGCCCAGCAGCAGTGCACCGCCGTGTTCCGCGTGGTCGAGGCGCTTCTTGATGCGGCGCAGGTTGCTCATCAAGAAGGCGGAGCCCACCTTGCCGCGGCGGCCCCGGGGCAGCTCGGCCTTGAGCACATCCAGCAGCACGCTGCCCACGCTCTCCAAGAACTTCAGCAGCACGTTGCCGGTGAAGCCATCGCACACCACCACATCGAATTCACCGGAGAGCACATCGCGGCCCTCGCAGTTGCCGGCGAAGGTGAAGCGCGTTTCCTCCGCCATCAGGGGATAGGTGCGCAGGGCCAGATCGTTGCCCTTGCACTCCTCCTCGCCGATGTTGAGCAGGCCAACGCGGGGCTTCGCCACCTGCAGTACATCGCGGCTGTAGATGTTGCCCAGCAGGGCCCACTGGTGCAGGTAGGCGGGCTTGGCGTCCATGTTGGCGCCCACATCCAGCACCAACACCTGCTGCTCGGGGTCCTTGGTGGGGAAGAGAGCCCCAATGGCGGGGCGGTCGATCCCCTTGAGGCGTCCCAGTCGGAAGATCGCTGATGCCATCACGGCCCCGGAGTTGCCGGCGGAATACACGGCGGTGGCCTCGCCCGCCTTCACCAGATCCATGGCCAGGTTGATGCTGGCGTCGCGCTTCTTGCGCACCACGGTGGCTTCTTCATCCATGCCCACCGACACGCCACTGGGCACGAGTTCCACCAGGCCTTCCTGTTGGGCGGCCTCGAGCTCCTCAGTGAGGTTCAACTCGGCCACCGCCGCTGCCACCGCGGTGGCCTCGGCCACGAACTTCACCCGCAAAGGCAGCAGGCGCACGGCCCGCAGACAGCCTTCGAGAATCGGCCCCGGGGCGTAGTCGCCGCCCATGCCATCCACGGCTACCCAGAGGCGCTCGGCGTCGTTGATCGGTGTTCCTTCGCTGCCGCCAACGCCCCGTTGCAGCCGGCGCAGGGGATCGAACACCAACGGCTGAAGCACCATGTTGGCCGCACCGGCGGCGGCGCCAGCGGCGGCACCGGCCGCCGATCCCGCCACCGATCCCGCCGCATTGGCAGCTGTGGCAGCTGCATTGGCCGTAGCCGTTGCTGTGCCCACCAGGCTGGTCACCGCTGCATTGCGGCGATACCAGATCTCCAACCGCCGAATGGCGCGGGGGCGCCCCCGGCGGTTGCCGGAACCGTGGCCTGGGGCGTCAGAGGGCTTCGGAGGCAACGGCGTCAACGATGCGTTGGAACAGATAACCGGTGCCCCGTGCCGTGAGGATCAGCTCAGGGTTGGCCGGATCGTCTTCCAGTTTGGAGCGCAGACGGGAGATATGAACATCCACCACCCGGGTGTCCACATGTCGCTCCGGCGTGTACCCCCACACCTCCTTGAGGATCTCGCCGCGGCTGAAGGGCTCACCGCTGCGGCCCACCAAGAGTTCCAGCAGGCTGAACTCCATCCCGGTGAGTCGGATGCGTTCCTCAGCGCGATAAACCTGCCGCTTGTTGGTGTCGATGCGCAGCTCGCCCACCTGGATGATTCCGGAGTTGGGGATCCCGGCGACGCTGTCTTTTTCAACCCGCCGCAGCACGCAGCGGATACGTGCCTCCAGCTCCTTGGGGCTGAAGGGCTTCACCACGTAGTCGTCGGCGCCGAGCTCCAGGCCGGTGATGCGGTCAGCGACATCGCCGAGAGCCGTGAGCATCACGATCGGCACATCGGATTCCTTGCGGAGCTCTTGGCAAACGCCGTAGCCGTCAAGCTTCGGCATCATCACGTCGAGAACGACCAGATCGGGGTTGCACTGCCGGAAAGCTTCGAGCGCTTCCTGGCCATCGCAAGCGGTCACCACCTGGTAGCCGATCATCGAGAGGCGGGTCTCGAGGATGCGGCGGATGCTTGCTTCATCGTCGACCACCAGGATGGTTTCCTTGGCGGAGGAGGAGGTTGTGGCGGTTGAGGCCGTCA
>JBIIDQ010000098.1:0-6402 GCA_044238295.1 Vulcanococcus sp. | reverse complement strand
CCATGTCAGCTTTCACATCTGGACTGGACTGATTTACACACGCGCCTGATGCGCGATGGTCATTTCGCTCCGCTGCCGCAGGCGTCCGCGAATCAACTCTCGAAGAGCATTCCGAACCCCGTTAGGAATCGGTGGCGGGTGATTCGAATCCGCTAACAGATCATAGAATCGAGCTCTGTTAGGCGACTTTTGGCTCGTTAATTGCGAATTCTTGGTATCTCTTAATAACTATTTCAGTTGACGTGCTGATTTTCGATTACTAGCTTGCCAATGAGCACTAACAATGGCGAGTCATGGGCAATCGTATTCCATCTGACCAATGGCTCGAATCGGGACATGATTATGTGATCGATGGCTTATGGGGTCGGCTTGGCTTCCAGGAAACCGTCGGTGAGACCCTTATCTCGGGTGCTACGAATGGTCTTGCAGCTGTTGAAGAACCTAGAAATGGCAATACGTTTTTGTATGCGGGTGCAGCGAATGGTGGTTTGTACTTACGGATCTATGACATTGCGAAGAGTAAATGGCGCAACCAATGGCAGTGGCTGACCAAACCTGGATCGTTTTACGAAGGATCTCAAGGAATTGCAATAATTGAACCATCTGACGATGGCCAGTATCTTGCTGTAGGGCAAGGAAACTCATCCAACTATGCAGGGGTGTCTGCGCCAAGTAAGGGCGTTCAGGTTGGACGTATTCTCTCTGATGGCAGACTGTCGTGGTTGCCCCTAAGCGAGGCTTCCCAAGCCAAACTGAATGGTCTTGATGTACGAAGCCTCGTTTGGGAAGGTGATTTGCTTCGTGGCACGGCCTGGGATCCTAGGACTGAGAGTGGTTCACGTTTTTCATTGCTAGTTGATGAGGGCAGAATTCTAGATGCTCAAGTTGATAACGTTGGATCTCTCAATCTAGTTTCTGATGGATCGGCTCAGAACTTTCTTGAAGCAGGATACAACGACCAAACTGGCGTTAATCAAGTTAGTTTGAACGGATCCCCTCTTAACGGTTCTGAGTATCAAGAGCTGATCAATAGCTTTCTCGTCAATGGGGATAGGATTGCTCGAGTCTCTGTGTATCCGGAACTGGTTGATGGGAAAGAGATTGTATTTATCGGTTCATACTTGCCGGAGGGTGATGAGCCAATTTTCCGTGTCTTAAGGCTCCAGATTAATCCTTCCACCGGAGAACTAATCAGTTATCGGTCAACGACTGCTGTTGTTGATGGCCAACCATACGCTCCGTTCGGATCGGCTCAGGGTGCAAACAACGGGCTCTACTATGGTAACTTTTCTTTTCAGGTCGACCCATATGATCCCGAAGCTCAATCTATCTATGTTGGAGGCAACCAATACTCTCAGTCACTACTTTCACCATCGTATTTATATGTTGGTGGATTGGTGAAAGCGGACTTCCGAACTGATGAGCCGACGCTAACACCACTGTATGGACCAAGAATCGAAGGTGATCTCGATCAGCAGCTTCGCAAAGAGGGCAAACTAATTCTGCCATTTAATCCAGGCGCTCCCCATGCAGATAGTCGTTCGATTGCTTTTTTCAATTCACGTGACGGCATCAAACTTCTTCAAACTGATGATGGTGGTGTCTGGGAACTGGCACAGGACCCCGTCGCTACAGGACTAGTAATGAGCTCCGATGCTTGGTGGCGCAGTCTGTCTGCTCCTGGAATGGCCACGCTAGAGCTCAATCAAGCCGACTGGAACTCAAAACATAATCTCATTATCAGTTCATACCAGGATAATGCATCCTCGATTGGTATCTATGGTGAGTCCTATGCATCAAACATCGGTGTTGGTGATGGTCAGCTCGCTCTGTTTGATGATGCTGACCCAGATAGTGTACGCGGTTATACTGGATCTCAGTTCTACTACAAAACAGGTGAGATCATATCCGTTAACTATGACAAGAACGGCTTTGTCAAGAATATCTCATACCCAGAATTCTTTTTACAGGATCCAGAGAGCCAGCGCTTGCTCCCTTGGGACGAAACTAGTGAGGCCTCTTTTAAGCCAGGCCAATTCATTCTTCCGGTAGACACAAATCCGTTCCGGTCTGGTTCACTTGTTCAGACAGGCTATACGAATGTGTATGAGCAGATTGGGGCGGGAAGATTTGGAGACGTCGCATTGGTTTTTAGACCCCTATTGCCACAAGCTTCTTCAGGTCAACTGCAACCCACAGCCCTTGATACGCAAAGCCCGGTTTCTCGAGAATTATTGCCTAGTATTTATGTTGGCGCTACTATCGCAAATAATCAAGTTACTCTGCTCGGGCGAAACTCAGGTGGTGACTTCAATGACTATCAACTGAAGCCGCTTGGATTCAGTAATCTTGACTCAGAAAGCCTCACAAGCTCTGGTCAAGTTGTTGACGTCACCCATATGCCAGGGCAGGGATCAGAAGATTTGATTTTTTGGCTTCAGGGGGGGAAAAGCCTTGCTTATGGACTGCGTACTGCTCCTACAGTTTCATCATCGCAACAAGTGCTGCGTTTTGGGCGGAATGGTGGTTCAGTAACTACTCTTCCACTCGAAGAGATTGGATTGCCTTTGGTTCCAGGCGATCAATACGGATACCAGGCTCTCCAGTACATACCACAGACAGACAATCACGCGGCACTGCTGCTTATTAGTGGACTTACTGGTGTCTGGTCCTCTGAACTCTCCGACGATGGGGTTCCGCTTGGTTTTACGCCAATGCCATGGCAGCAACTGCCCGATTCTGGGCCTGGTGCTTATATTCGCTCATTGAAGTATGACCCCACTGATGACCTGCTGATCGCCGCAAGCCAGGGCAAGGGCAGCTATCTTTACAGCTTTAGTGGGGAGATAGGCCAACGAAGGCCCGACAACGAAATCCTAAATGTTTCCGATCTGACCCTGCCTCTGCTTTCTGATCCCCGACTCGATAAGCGTCGCAACGAAGTCAATGCCTTGATTTCGATCGCGCTTGAGGGTCAGTTGCTCGATCAAGAACAACCAACGCAAATCATAATCAAGCTCCATGATGTGGCGGCTTGGCGCAGAGCGATGGAATTCGTCTCCCCCTATAACTTTAATGTAAAAGGAGCTTTCGACTTTGACTTTAGGGATTTCCCTGCAACCGATCAAGTCTTTAGAATTAACAATGTATTGGATCCCATTGGACTTCGCAACCAGGGTGGAGAGCGCCGTGCTGGCAACATCTCATTCCCGGTCGAGATCGCAGCTGGCGCCACGCTGTTCAATCTTCAAGTCAATACAAAGGATCGTGAGGTTCTACGAGCAATCAAACCGCTCAACTATTCGGTCAGGCTGGTCGGCACAAATGAACGTGTCGATAGAACACTCACGTTCGAGTTTCCCCCTTTGAGTGATCTGGAGTCTCAAGGAGAACCTCGTGCACTTCAATTCCAAGACGAGATCACGGGGCTTGGAGCGGACAAGGCTTCGAGGCTCGCAACTGCTCTTCAGGCTGCAGATCTTTCCGAACCCGTCAACACCTCAGCATCCGTCGACAGCGCACCGATAGAGGCATGTGACGGTGTGAGAGCCCTCTGTTTCGCAACCCCATCATCCTTGAGTGATCCAGGATTTCAGGATCAACGCTCGATCCCGATGCTGATGAATGATTCAAACCTATTCGTTCAGAATTCCCCTCTGCTCTGATTGCGCGTGGCTGGGTGCAGATGCCTGCTTCCAGCCTTTGTTTGGTTCGTCTGCTCAGTTTGCGCTGAAATCCACCTGATCGGTTACGGCACCTTTGCTGCTGGAGCTCACCAAGCGGGCGTACTTGCCCAGCACACCAGTGCGGTAGCGGGGTTCCGGCTTGGTCCAGGCAGCGCGGCGCTTCGCCAGCTCCGCGTCATCCACGTTGAGCTGGATCAGCAGTTGGTTGGCATCCACCGTGATGCTGTCGCCCTCGTGCACAAGCCCAATGGTGCCGCCCACGGCGGCCTCCGGTGCCACATGACCCACCACCAGGCCGAAGGAGCCTCCAGAGAAGCGGCCATCGGTGATCAGCGCCACGGAATCCAACAGGCCCTGGCCCACGATTGCCGCGGTGGGGCTGAGCATCTCGCGCATGCCGGGGCCGCCAACGGGGCCCTCCTGGCGCACCACCACCACATCACCAGGGTTGATCTGCTTGTCGAGGATGGCGGCGAGGCAGGTTTCCTCGCTTTCAAACACGCGCGCGGGGCCGGTGATCACCGGGTTTTTCACACCGCTGATCTTGGCCACGGCGCCCTCTTCAGCGAGGTTCCCCTTGAGGATCGCCAGGTGGCCTTTGGCATAGAGCGGATTGCTCAGGGGGCGAATCACGTCTTGCCCAGCCGGGGGCACAGACGGCACATCGGCGAGCAACTGCTTGAGGGTTTTGCCTTCGATCGTTTGGCAGTCGCCGTGGAGCAGGTCGGCGTCGAGCAGGAGCTTCATCACCTGGGGAATGCCACCGGCCTGATGCAGATCAACGGTCACGTAGCGGCCGCTGGGCTTGAGGTCGCAGATCACGGGCACCCGCTGGCGGATGGTCTCGAAGTCGTCGATCGAGAGATCCACGCCGGCGGTGCGGGCCACGGCGAGCAGGTGCAGCACCGAGTTGGTGGAGCCGCCCACGGCCATGATCACGCTGATGGCGTTTTCAAAGGCCTCCCGCGTCATCAGGTCGCGGGGAAGGATGTTGGCCTTGATCGCTTCGGCCAACACCTCCGCGCTGCGGGCGGCGCTATCGGCTTTTTCGGGATCTTCGGCCGCCATCGTGGAGCTGTAGGGCAGGCTCAGGCCCATCGTTTCGAAGGCCGCACTCATCGTGTTGGCGGTGAACATGCCGCCGCAGCTGCCGGCACCGGGGCAGGCGTTTTTCTCGATCGCGGTGAGCTCCTGCTCATCGATCCGGCCGCCGCTGTACTGACCCACCGCCTCAAAGGCGCTCACCACGGTGAGATCGCAGGCACCGAGCTTGCCCGGCTTGATCGTGCCCCCGTACACAAAGATCGAGGGGATGTTCATGCGCGCCATAGCGAGCATGGCGCCGGGCATGTTCTTGTCGCAGCCGCCGATCGCCAGCAGCGCATCCATGCTCTGGCCGTTGACGGCGGTTTCGATCGAATCGGCGATCACCTCACGGCTCACGAGGGAGTACTTCATCCCCTCGGTGCCCATCGAGATGCCATCACTCACCGTGATGGTGCCGAACATCTGGGGCATCGCGCCGGCCGCATGGGCGGCCTCCTCCGCGCGGCGGGCCAAATCGTTCAGCCCCAGGTTGCAGGGGGTGATGGTGCTGTAGCCGTTGGCGATGCCGATGATCGGCTTGCTGAAATCAGCGTCTCCGAAGCCAACCGCCCGAAGCATGGCGCGGTTGGGGGAGCGCTGGATGCCTTGGGTGATCGCGGCGGAGCGGAGCATGGCTGCGGCGGTGTCGTAGCAGCAACCTACCGAGCGGCAGGTGAGGGGGCTCGATCAGTTCTGGGTGCTCATGCTCTCGAGTTGGCGGCGCACGTCTTCAATCGCCTGGTTGAGCTCGTGCACCTTGTCTTGGAGCTCGGCTTCACGCACCGGACGGTTGCTGGCTTTGGTCTCGAGCTCCTCGTCTTCGTTCCAGGAGAGGCGATTGATGCGCAGGCTGCGCTCTTGGCGCTGGCTGGCGCGCCGGCGCTCCGCCTCGGAGAGCAGCCACCAGCCCAGGCCGGCGGCACCAATCAGGGCCCCGGCCAGCAGGGTTCCCAGAGACCCGGAACTGCTGTCGCGGTTGGCCATGGCGCCGTTGGCAGGAGGTGTTGCCTCAGCCTACGAAGTTCGTCTGTTCAAGGCCATACAGCCGTTGATCGGCGTCACCAAATCCGGGAAGGATGCGCTGCTCCGGATCGAGCTCGGCGTCGATGCAACCGGTGTAGAGGGTGAGGTCTTCGTAGCGCTCCCCGAGCCGCTTCAGCCCCGGACTGGCCGTCAGCGCTGTGATCACCCGCACCCGAATGCCGCTCACGCCGCGCTGCTCCAGTTGCTCGAGCACGTGCAACAGGCTGCTGCCGCTGGCCACCTGGGGAGCGAACACCAGCACACCCGATCGGGCAGGAATCTGATCCGGCAGGCCGTTGAACCAGGTGCCATCCCCACCGCTATTCACCCCGATGTGGGCCACGGCTGCGCTGGGCACCACCGGGCGTGCGCCCTCCCACAGGGCCAGGCCGCTGCGGAGCAGAGGCACCGCCAGCATCGGCACGGAGCCATCGACAACGGTGCCTTCCGTTGCTGCTAGGGGCGTTTGCACCTGCACCCGTTGGTAGGGAACCCAATCGCGCAGGGCTTCGTAGGTGAGCCAGCGGCCTAGCTCCGTCATGGCGGTGTGGAACAGAGCCGGGGGGGTGCCTTGATCCCGCAGCAGGGTGAGCCAGTGGCCGATCAG